>JAXDOV010000135.1:0-13264 GCA_034668705.1 Sphingomonadales bacterium | reverse complement strand
GGTTCCGCAACGGCGTCCTCCCCCTTGGCCTGATCCTCGTCCTCGAACCAATGGGCGCGGGCGGCCATGATGATCTCGTTGCCCTGCTCCTCGCTGAGGCCGTAATCGGCGAGGATGCCGCCTTTGTCCTCGGGCCGGTTGCTCTCGCGCTGGCGGCGCTGCTCCGGCCGTTTCTTGGCGACCAGCTCGTCGGTGGCGAGATCGCCGAGATCGTCGAGCGTCTTGATATTGGCCTTGCCGAGCGTCACCAGCATCTGCTCGGTGACATAGGGCATTTCAGCCAGCTCATCGGAGACGCCGAGGCCGCGGCGCTCCTCACGCGCCGCTTCCTCGCGCCGCTCGAGCGCTTCCTGGGCGCGGCTCTGCAGCTCGGTGGCAAGATCGTCGTCAAAGCCCTCGATCGAGGCGAGCTCGTCCAGCTGGACGTAGGCGACCTCCTCGAGCGCGCCGAAGCCCTCGGCGACCAGCAATTGGGCGAGCGTCTCGTCGACGTCGAGCTCGTTCTGGAACATCTCCGAGCGCTCGATGAACTCGCGCTGGCGCTTCTCGCTGGCATCGGCCTCGGTGAGGATGTCGATCGCCGAACCGGTGAGCTGGCTGGCGAGACGGACGTTCTGGCCGCGGCGGCCGATGGCGAGCGACAGCTGGTCGTCGGGCACGACCACTTCGATCCGGCCCTCTTCCTCGTCGATCAGCACCCGGCTGACCGTCGCCGGCTGCAGCGCGTTGACGACGAAGGTGGCGAGATCCTCGGACCATGGGATGATGTCGATCTTCTCGCCCTGCAGCTCCTGGACCACCGCCTGGACGCGCGAGCCCTTCATGCCGACGCAGGCGCCGACCGGATCGATCGAGCTGTCGTAGCTGATCACGCCGATCTTGGCGCGGCTGCCCGGATCGCGGGCGGCGGCCTTGATCTCGATGATGCCGTCGTAAATCTCGGGCACTTCCTGCGCGAACAATTTCTTCATGAAATCGGGATGGGCGCGCGACAGGAAGATCTGCGGGCCCCGGTTCTCGCGGCGGACCGAAAGGATCAAGGAGCGGACGCGGTCGCCGACGCGGACCACCTCGCGCGGGATCTGCTGGTCGCGGCGGATCACGCCCTCGGCCCGGCCGAGATCGACGACGACATGGCCGAACTCGACGCGCTTGACGACGCCGGTGATGATCTCGCCGACGCGGTCCTTGAATTCCTCGAACTGGCGCTCGCGCTCGGCGTCGCGGACCTTCTGGAAGATGACCTGCTTGGCGGCCTGGGCGGCGATGCGGCCGAACTCGATCGGCGGCAGCGGATCGACGATGAAGTCGCCGAGCTCGGCGCCGGGCTGCAGCTTCTGCGCGTCCTCGAGGCTGACCTGCTTGAAATAATCGTCGACCTGCTCGACCACCTCGACGACGCGCCACAGGCGCAAATCGCCGGTCTGCGGGTCGAGCTTGGCGCGGATGTCGTTCTCGGCGCCGTAGCGGGAGCGGGCGGCGCGCTGGATCGCATCCTCCATCGCCTCGATGACGATGGCGCGATCGATCAATTTCTCGCGGGCGACGGCGTCGGCGATCGCGATCAGCTCGGCCCGGTTGGCGGAGACGCCGCCCTGGGCGGCAGTGGCTGCGGTGGTGGCCATGTCTTTCAGTCCTGTCCTTCTACATTCGAATTCGGTTCAGCTGTTCCCCGGCCCTTCGACGCCGCCGGCGGCGGCGCTCAGGATAAACTACCGGGGCCCGGATCATCCTCTTCCGCCGCTGGGCCCCGGCCTGCGCCGGGGAGCGATTCTGGTTCGACCTCAATCTTGTCGGCGCCGTCGGCCGAGAGCGGCGCGGTGGCCGCGATGAGCTTGTCGGTCATGACCAGCTTGGCCGAGTGGATGGCGGCGAAGGGAAGCCCGGTGGGCCCCATTCCCGGCACCTCGATCAGCACCGTCGCGCTTTCGGTGCCGAGCAGCGGCCCGGCGAACACCTTGCGGCCGTCAAGCTTCTCGCCGAGCACGATGCGCGCCTCGTAACCCGTCCAGTCGTCGAAATCCCTGAGGCGGGTGAGCGGCCGGTCGATGCCCGGCGAGCTGACCTCGAGCCGATAGGCATGCTCGATCGGATCCGCCTCGTCGAGCAGCTCGGACAGGCGCCGCGACAGCCGCGCGCAATCGTCCAACGTCAGCTGCCGCGTCTTCGGGTCCTCCGCCATTACCTGCAGCGTCGGGTCGGAGGTGCCGCCGATCATCTTGACGCGCACCAAGGCGAGCCCCTCGGCCTCGGCCGCCGGCTCGATGATCCTCGTCACTTCGGCGATATCCGCCATTCGTCCTCGTCGCTCCAGAAACCAAAGCTTCCCCGCGCCGGCCCCGTCCCCAGGACCAGCCTCAACGTCTAACGATGTCGAGGAAGGTGACGGCCATATAGGCATCGGCGGGGCGGGGAGCAAGCGCGAAAGGCTCCGTTCGAGCTTCGGGCGCAGCGGCCGGCGCGTGCAACCGATCGGGCGGCTGTCGGTTGGGCCGGAACCAGCCGGAGGAAGCGCGTTTTCCGCCGCGCCCTCACCCCCTATAGCTCCGCCTCCCCCACTTCCAGGAATCGCCGATGCGCAGCCTCTTTCTCCCCCTTTTCCTCCTCGCCGCCTGCCATGCCGGCGGCGCGAGCGGCAACGCCGCCGCGGCCGACAGCCATATCGACGCCACCGGCGCCGCGGCGCCATCGACGCCGGTCGACCGGGCGCCGTTCGCGGTCCAGGAGCTGGCGCGGTTCGACGGGCCCTGGGCGATGGCCTTCCTGCCCGGCGGCGCCGCTTTGGTGACGGAGACGGCGGGGCGCCTCAAGCTCTGGCAGCAGGGCCGGCCGACGCTCGACGTCGCCGGCGTCCCGGCCGTCGCCGAGGTCGGCCAGGGCGGCCTGCTCGACGTCGTCCTGTCGCCCCGTTTCGCCGAAGACGGCTTCGTCTACCTGACCTATTCCGAGCCCGGGCCCGGCGGCAGCGGCCTCGCTCTGGCGCGCGGCAGGCTGGTGCCGGGAGCGAACGATGCGCGACTCGACGGGGTCCAGGTGATCTGGCGCGATCAGGCGCGGGGACGGGGCGGCCAGTTCGGCGCGATCCTCCTGTTCGCGCCGGACGGCAACAGCCTCTATCTGAGCTCGGGCGAGCGGCAGCGCTTCACCCCGGCGCAGGATCCGAACCAGCCGCTCGGCAAGATCCTGCGCCTCACGCCCGACGGCAAGCCGGCTCCCGGCAATCCGGGCGCCGGCAAGACCGGCACCCCGTCGGTCGTCGTGACCGATCCGCCCCGCGACACCGAAGCGGCGAAGACCGCTTCGGGCCGGCGCGTGGCGCTCGCCGGGCCGAACCTGGCGCCGGCCGAGACCTGGAGCAGCGGCCATCGCAATCCCTATGGTCTCGCCTTCACCCCCGACGGCAGGCTCTGGGAGACGGAGATGGGGCCGCGCGGCGGCGACGAGCTCAACCTCATTCTGCCGGGGCGCAATTACGGCTGGCCGATCGTCTCCAACGGCGACAATTATGACGGGGTGCCGATCCCGGATCACCCGACCCGGCCCGAATTCGCGGCGCCGAAATTATGGTGGAACCCGTCCATCTCGCCCACCAGCCTGCTCGTCTACAGCGGCCCCCTCTTCCCGCAATGGCAGGGCAGCGGCTTCATCGGCGCGCTGTCCGGCCAGGCGCTGATCCGCGTCACCTTCCACGGCGACACCGCCTCCAAGGCGCAGCAATGGGACATGGGCACCCGCATCCGCTTCGTCACCCAGGGACCGGACGGCGCCATCTATCTGCTCGAGGACGGCTCGCCGGGCCGGCTGCTGCGGCTGGCACCGAAGCATTAGGTGCCGCCGCGTCAGACGCGGCGGTAGCGGAAGTACCAGACTTCGCGACCCTGGCGGCGGGCCTTGGCTTCGTAGCGCGTCTCCGGCCAGCCGCCGGGACGGGCCAGGAAGTCCTGCGCGCGCTCCGCCAGCCATTCGAAATCCCGGCGGCCGCTCATCACCATCATCGACCAGCGGCAATAGACCGGATCGTCGGTGCCGAGCCGGAGCTCGCCGCCCGGCCTGAGCTTGGCGGCGATCAGGTCGAGCGGACCGGGATTGACCATCCGCCTTTTGGCGTGCCGCGCCTTCGGCCAGGGGTCGGGATGGAGGAGATAGACGAAGGAAAGCGAGGCGTCGGGGAAGCGCTCGAGCAACGGCAGCGCGTCGCCGCGATGGAGACGGACATTGGCCAGATGGCCGTCGCGGATATGGGAGAGCGCGCCGACGATTCCGTTCAGGAACGGCTCGGCGCCGACAAAGCCGTGATCGGGCAGCAGATCCGCCCGGTAAGCGAGATGCTCGCCCGAGCCGAAGCCGATCTCTAAATGGAGCGGGCGCCCATCGCCGAACAAGAGCGGCGAGGTCAGCTCCCCCTCCTCCGGCACGCTCAAGGCCGGCAGCAGCTGCTCGAGCAGGGCCGCCTGCCCCGCCCTCAGCTTGTGGCCCGATTGGCGGCCGTAGAGACGGCGGAGGGTGGTCGGGTCGGCCATTTTCGCTTCAGCCCCTCCCCTGAAGAGGAGGGCCTCTTGTTCGAAACCTACAGCGCCGCCTTCAGCTTCTCGACCAGGTCGGTCTTCTCCCAGGAGAAGAGGTCGCCTTCCGCCTTGCGGCCGAAATGGCCGTAGGCCGCGGTCGGCTCGTAGATCGGCTTGTTGAGGGCGAGATGGGTGCGGATGCCGCGGGGGGTGAGCCTGACCAGGGTCGGCAGCACCTCCTCGAGCCGGGCAGCAGTGACGCCGTTGCGCTCGGTGCCGTGGAGGTCGACGTAGAGCGACAGCGGCTCGGCGACGCCGATCGCGTAGGAGAGCTGGATCGTGCAGCGCTTGGCGATGCCGGCGGCGACGATGTTCTTGGCGAGATAGCGGGCGACATAGGCGGCGGAGCGGTCGACCTTGGTCGGGTCCTTGCCGGAGAAGGCGCCGCCGCCATGCGGGCTGGCGCCGCCATAGGTGTCGACGATGATCTTGCGGCCGGTGAGGCCGGCATCGCCGTCGGGGCCGCCGATCTCGAAATTGCCGGTCGGGTTGACGAAGATGCCCTCCTCGGCCGGCAGCCAGCCCTGGGGCAGTATTTCGCCGAGGATGGACTTCACATAAGCGCGCAGCTTCGCCTGGCCTTCGTCGTTGCTGAGCTCGGCCGAATGCTGGGTCGAGACGACCAAAGCGGTGGCGCGGACGGGGGCGCCGTCCTCGTATTGGAGCGTCACCTGGCTCTTGGCGTCGGGCTGAAGGAAGGCGGCCTCGCCGGAATGACGGTCCGCCGCCATCCGCTCGAGGATGCGGTGCGAGTAATAGAGGGTGGCGGGAAGCAGGTCGGGGGTCTCGTCGGTCGCATAGCCGAACATGATCCCCTGGTCGCCGGCGCCCTCGTCCTTGTTGCCGCTGGCGTCGACGCCCTGGGCGATATCGGCCGACTGGCCGTGGAGGAAGCAGGCGAATTCGGCGCTCCGCCAGTGGAAGCCGCTCTGCTCGTAGCCGATGCGGCGGACGACGCCGCGCGCCGCCTCCTCGATCCGCTGCAGGCCCTCCGGCGTGATGTCGCCGGATTCGCTGATCAGCGCGCGGTCCTTGGAGCGGACCTCGCCGGCGAGGACGATGCGCTGCGTCGTCACCAGGGTCTCGCAGGCCACCCGCGCCTCGGGATCGGTCGACAGGAACAGATCGACGACGGCGTCGGAAATCTGGTCGGCGACCTTGTCGGGATGGCCTTCGGAGACCGATTCGGACGTGAAGAGGTAGTTGCTGCGCATCGAAAACGGCCTCGCTGAAAGCTCTGACTCTCGGGGATCAGGATATAAAGATATCCTTATATGTGGGCTCCTAGCGCCTCCTGCGGCCAACTGCAATCGCCGTCGCGGCGAGCAGCAGGGCGAAGAGGAGCGGCAGGAGATTGCCGAAACGGGCGAATGGGGTCGGCGGCCTCGGCCCGGGCAGATGGCCGTCGATGATTCCGGCCGTCCGCCAAGGGAGGCTTTGCACGATTCGGCCCTCGGCATCGACCAGGGCCGAGATGCCGTCGGGCGTGGCGCGGACGACGGGCAGGCCCTCCTCCAGCGCCCTCAGCCGCGCCTGGGCGAGATGCTGCGGCGGGCCCCAGCGGCCGAACCAGGCGTCGTTGGACGGATTGAACAGGAAATCGGGGCGATTCGCCCGATCGACCACCTCGCCCGAGAAGATGATCTCGTAGCAGATCTGGAACCCGACCCGGCCGGCCAACGGCAGGTCGACGCTGCGCGGGCCCGGCCCGGCGTCGAAATCGGTGTCGCCCGGGGCGAGGCGGGACAGGCCGATGCGGGAGAGGATCGGCCGCATCGGCAGATATTCGCCATAAGGGACGAGATGCGCCTTGTCGTAGCGGACGAGGATGCGGCCCGTCCCGTCGAGCGCGAAGACGCTGTTGGTGGCGCTGGTGACGTGGATCCCGTCGGCCGAGCGCCAGGTGACGCCGCCGGTGAGGAGCAGGCCGGAACCGGCGACGGCGCCGAGGCGGCGGCGGAGTTGCTCGGCGTCCTGACGGTAGGTCGGATCGGCAAGGCCGTTCTCGATCGGGCTCGTAATCGCCGCCTCCGGCCAGAGCAGCAATTGCGGCTGCCGCCCGGGGGCGCGGGACATGGCCACCAGCCGGGCGAGATGGCCGGCGGCCTCGTCCGGATTCCATTTCTCGGCCTCGCCGATATTCGGCTGGACGATCCGCAGCGCGACGGCGGTGACAGGCGGGGCCGAGGCGGAAGCGGCGAGGAGGAGGCCGAGCAGGATCGGCGGCAGGCCGATCGCGGCGGCAGGCCGCCGGCGGCCCTGCGCGGCGAGCAGCAGGGCGCCCGCCAGCAGCATCAGGATCCCGGAGAGACCGTAGGTGCCGATCAGAATGGCGAGGCGGGAGAGCGACGTCGGCAGCAGGACCACGCCGGCCGGATTCCAGGCGAAGCCGGTGAAAAGGGCGGCACGCAGCCATTCGGTCACGATCCAGGCGGCTGCGAACAGCAGCACGAAACGGACGTGATGGCCGCCTTTGCCCGCGCCCCATTGCCAGGCGAGGCCGGCGGCAACCGCCGGAAAGATGGCGAGATAGAGCGAGAGGAGGAGCACCGCGATCCAGCCGAGCCAGGCCGGCATCGCCGCCTGATAGGTGAAGGCGGTGGCGATCCAGTTGAGGCCGAGGGCGAAATGGCCCAGGCCGAACCACCAGCCGCGGGCAAGGGCGGAGCGGGCATGCGGCGCGCCGACGACGAGGCCGAGCAGCAAGGCGAAGGCGAGGAGGGTCAGCGGCCACCATCCGACCGGCTGGAAACCGAAAGCCGAGACGAGGCCCGCGAGAAACGAGACGAGGAGCGGCGTGATACCGGTCGAAGCGGCCCAGCGCGCGGCCGGAAGGCCGGACGAAGCGGCGGCGATCGGATCCTCGGCAGCGGCCATGAGACCGCCCCTAATCGATTCACGGCGGCGCGGGAAAATTGTTTCTGGCCGCCGCGCCTGCCGCATTCCGGCCGCCGCCCGAATCTGCCGCAGCCCTTGCCAGGCAGGCGGCGACGAAAAGGCGAGAGCCGTTTCCACCCGGGCGAAAACGGCTCTAGGGGGAAGGCATGACCGAGCTTCCGCCCTTCCATCTCGCCTTCCCCGTCCACGATCTGGAGGCGGCGCGCGCCTTTTACGGCGGCCTGCTCGGCTGTCCCGAGGGACGCAGCGCCGCCGAATGGATCGACTTCGATTTTTTCGGCCACCAGATCGTCGCCCATCACGACCCGGACATGCAGCCCCACCGCCGCCACAATCCGGTCGACGGCCATGACGTGCCGGTGCCGCATTTCGGCGCGGTGCTGCCGATGGCGGAATGGGAGAGTCTGGCCGGGCGGCTGCAGGCCGCGGGCGGAATCGCCTTCGTGATCGAGCCGACGATCCGCTTCCGGGGCGAAGCCGGCGAGCAGGCGACGATGTTCTTCCTCGATCCCTCCGGCAACGCCCTCGAGATCAAGGCGATGCGGGAGCCGGCGAACCTGTTCCGGAAATAGCCTAGGCGGCGGCCCTCGCCGCCGCGAGCACCGGCCCCCGCACGCTCGGCAGCAGGCTGCGGTAGATCGCCGCCATCTGCGCCGCCATCGCGTCCGGCGTGTAGCGAAGCGCCCGCTCCCGGGTCGCCCGCCCCTGCACCGCCCGCTCGACATCGTCGCCGACGAGGGCCGCAATGGCGTCCGTGAAGGCGCGCTCGTCACGCGTCGGGACGAAGGTCGCCACCCCGTCCCACAGCTCGCGGTAGCAGGGGATGTCGGAGAGGATGAGCGGACAGCCGGCCGCCGCCGCCTCGAGCACGGCGAGGCCGAACGGCTCGTAAAGCGCGGCGGAAACGAAGACCGGCCGCGCCGACAGCCAGCGGGCGAGCTCCGCCTCGCCCAAGGCGCCGAGGCAGTGGAGGTTGTCGAACATCACCTCGGCGCCGCCCGGCCGCTTGAGCGGGCCGGCGGCACGCACCGGCACGCCGAGGCCGGCGGCGGCGGCGTCGATCGTGCCGAGATTCTTGCCTTCGTCCCACAGCCGTCCGGCGGTGAAGACGAAATCGTTCGGCGCCGCGCAGGGCAAGGGGGGCGGCGTGCGGCCGTTATGGACGGGGCGCGGCGGCCGGGCGAGGCCGTAGCATCGCCGCACCATCTTCCCGAATGCGGCGGTCGGCGTGACGACGATTTCGGCGGCGGCGAGGCCCCGCGCGACGCGGCGGGTGCGCCAGGCGAAATCCTCGGGCAGCCCGGTGCCGTACACCGCCCGCCACCAGGTGGCGACGCAGCGATGATGGACGACGACGACCGGCACGCCGAACGCGACGTCGGCGGCGAGGGCGGCGCTGTTGAGCTGGACGAGATCGGCGCCCACCGTCCTGGCGAGGCGGGCAATGCCTTCGCCCGCTTCGGCGAAGGCATTGCCGTCATCGGCGAGCCGGTCGAGGACGAAGCCGGTTTCGACCAAAGCGAGCGCCGGTACGGCGGCGGCGGTCCTGCGCTGCTCCGCGGAGGGCGGCGGTCCGATGGCGGCGAGCACCGTCTCCACGCCCAGCAGGGAGAGTCCGCGGGCGAGGTCGACGCTATACTGCCAGGTGCCGTCGGCGGCGTCGGCGGTGACGAGAATTCGGAAGCGGCCGTTCGCCGCCGCAGTCCGTTGGGGCAATTCGGCCCCCGTTCTTCCTGATCCAGCTCCGGAAATCTTCCTCGTCCCCCGCAGGTTGGCGACTTCGTCCTTCCCCTCGTCAACCAGCCGTGAACGTCTTGGTTCCGGCGCCGCACCGGCCCGCCGCGCGCGTCGGGGAACCGGCGGCCGCGGCGGAGGGTTTGGCCGCCGCATTCGGGGAGCGCCTGATGTCGTTGCCGATCACGAAGTGACAGCCACCATCCTCCTCATCCGGCACGCCGCGCATGTCGAGCTCGGCCGCATCCTGAGTGGGCGCAGGCGCGATGTGGCGCTGAGCAAGGAAGGGCTGGAGCAGGCGGAGATCGTCGCCGACCTGCTCGCCGTCGAGCCGCTGGCGGCGGTCTATTCGAGCCCGCGCGAGCGCGCTTATTATACCGCCCGCTCGATCGCCGAGCCGCACGACCTCAAGGTGGAGATCGCGGACGCGCTCGACGAGGTCGATTTCGGCGACTGGACCGGGATGCGCTTCGACCATCTCGAAGGCGATCCCGCCTGGTCGGCCTGGAACGAAGCGCGCGGCGCCGCGCGGCCGCCGAACGGCGAGAGCATGGCCGAAGCGGCCAACCGGGCGGCGGCGGCGCTGGAGGCGATCGCCGCCGCCCATCCCGGCGCGGTCGTCGCCTGCGTCAGCCATTGCGACGTCATCCGCGGCGTGATCGCCCGCTATCTCGGCCTGCCGTTCGACAACATGCTTCGCTTCGATGCCGACCCCGCCTCGGTCTCCCGGATCGCGCTCGGGAATTGGGGCGCCCGCATCATGACCGTCAACGAGCGGCTCTATCAATGACGGCCGCCGCGGCTCCGAAGCGGTCGGAAAGGAGGTGGAATCGCGCCCGCATGGGGAGTTCGATCGTAAATAGCTGCTTCATTATCGCGGGTCCCGACTTGACGAAGCCGTGAAATAGCTTAATCGGTTTGGCCTGACCGTCCGCCGGACAGGTCTCAGCTGGGCAGATCGCTTTCGGGAGGACGCGCGCAGCTGGTTCGACAGGCAGATGGAGGCGTTGCAGACTTTGATACCAAAGCGACTTTCTGCTTCACTCCTGAGCATTTAGGGCTTGCGCCTCCCCATACGAGCGCGCCAATAGACCCAACCATTTTGCGGATTTGTGCTGAGATGATCGAACGTTACGCGCCCGCTCGGCGACAGGCGGGGGTGGCCTGATGGCCCTTCACGACCCCAAGGCGATCAACGTCGCCATCATCGGCGTGGGCAACTGCGCCAGCTCGCTCGTCCAGGGCCTCGCCTATTACCAGAATGGCGGGGCCAATGAGCAGATCGGCCTGATGCACTGGGACCTGGGCGGCTATCGCCCCCGGGACATCCAGGTGGTGGCCGCCTGGGACGTCGACCGCCGCAAGATCGGCAAGGACGTCGCTACGGCGATCTTCGAGAAACCCAATTGCACGGCGGTGTTCTGCGACCACGTCAAGCCGACCGGCACGATCGTCGAGATGGGCCGCATCCTCGACGGCTATTCCGAGCATATGGCGGAGTGGCCCGACGCCCGCACCTTCCTCCTCGCCGATGCGCCCGAGCCGACCCAGGAAGACGTCGTCCGCCGGCTCCGCGAGACCGAGACCGACGTCCTGCTCAACTATCTGCCGGTGGGCAGCCAGGAAGCGACCGAGTTCTACGCCGAATGCGCGCTCGAAGCGGGCGTCGCCTTCGTCAACAACATCCCGGTGTTCATCGCCAGCGACGAGAAATGGGCGAAGCGCTTCGTCGATGCGGGCCTGCCGATCATCGGCGACGACATCAAGGCCCAGCTCGGCGCCACCATCGTCCACCGCGTGCTGACCGACCTGTTCCACAAGCGCGGCGTCAAGCTCGACCGGACCTACCAGCTCAACACCGGCGGCAATACCGACTTCCTAAACATGTCGAACCGCAAGCGACTGGCGTCGAAGAAGATCTCCAAGACCGAGGCGGTGCAATCGGTCGCCGAGCATCGGCTCGATGACGAGAACATCCATGTCGGCCCGTCCGACTATGTTGCCTGGCAGAACGACAACAAGGTCTGCTTCCTCCGCATGGAAGGCCAGCTGTTCGGCGGCGTGCCGATGAACATCGAGCTTCGCCTCTCGGTCGAGGACAGCCCCAATTCGGCGGGCGTCGCCATCGACATGATCCGTTGCGCCAAGGTGGCCATGGAGCGGGGCATTTCGGGGCCGGTCTTCCCGGCGGCGGCTTATTTTTGCAAGCACCCGCCCCGGCAGATCACCGACGATGAAGCCTATGAGCAGCTCGAGGCCTTCATCCGCGGCTGACGTCCTTCGTCACCCTCGTATTGTTCCCCGGCGGTAACCTAAATCGCCCCCGCATAGTCTCCGTTCAGATAGACGAGCGGCGCCACTTCGTCGCGCAAGGTCACCTCCTCGACCTGGCCGATGAAGATCGAGTGGGTGCCGAAACGATGGTGGTCGATCCGCCGGCAGAGCAACGACGCCTGCGCGTCGAAAAGGCGCGGCGGCCGCTCGCAATCGACCGTCCATCCATCCGCGAAACGGAGCGCCTGGTGGCGGCGGTCGGCGAACATCCGCGCCACCGCTTCCTGGTCGCGGTGGAGCACGTTGACCCGGAAATGGGAGACGTCCTCCATCGAGCCGTGCATCGACGCGGTGCGGTTGATGCAGACCAGCAGGCTCGGCGGGTCGGTCGAGATGGACGACATGGCGGTGGCGGTGATCCCCATCGGCGTGCCGCCGACGCAGATGGTGATGACGTTGACGGTCGAGGCGACGCGCCGCATCGCCTGACGGAAGTCGTCCGCGAGTTCGGGCGCGAGATCGGGGCCGCTCTCGGTCATCGCCGCCTCACTGGCGCGTCGGGCGGCGGGACACAAGCGAATCAGCGGCGGGAAAAGCCGGCGAGCATCTCCGCCACCCAGCGCGCGGCGACCAGCGCGGTGACGTCCGACACGTCGAGCCCCGGATCGAATTCGGTGAGATCGACCAGGCGGACCCGCGATTCGGCCCCCAGCCGGCGGGCGGCGGCGAAGAACATCTCGGCCGGCATCCCGCCGGGCCGGGCGCCGGGGGCGCCGGGGCATTGGGCGCGGTCGATCGCGTCGATGTCGAAATCCACCATCAGCATCTCGCGATGGGCGAGCCGCGCCAGCGCCCGGTCGAGCACCGAGTCGATCCCCTGCGCCTTGCATTCGGCGAGGGTGAAGATGCCGATGCCGGCGGCCTGCGCGTCGCGATGCATGGCGGCCGTGTTCGCCCACGGGGCAAGGCCGATCTGGCAGATGTTCCAGCCGGGCAGCCCGTCCTCGAGCAGGCAGCGTATCGGGTTGCCGTTCATCGGCCCCCGGTCGGTCTCGCGCATGTCGAAATGGGCGTCGAGGGTGATCAGGCCGATGCTCTCCAGCGGCACGCCGAGGCCGTGGGCGGCGGGGCGGGTGACCGCATTGTTGCCGCCCAGCAGGAGGGTGAGGCCGTGCTTCGCCGTCGCCGCCGCGACGGCGGTGCGGATCGGCTCGAAACCCTCGGCGGGGGTGAGGCCGGCGACCGCGACGTCGCCGCGATCGTGGACGGCGACATTGAGCTCGTCACCTGTGTCGATATCGTAGGTGCTGATCCGCCGGAGCGCCTTGCGGACGGTCTCCGGGGCGAGATCGCAGCGGCCGGGCGTGACGGAGCCCGCCTCCATCGGCGCGCCGAGCAGCCCCACCGCCCCTTCGCCGCCGAGCAGATCCGCGATCGATCTCCAGCTCACTTTTGGCAACTCACTTTTGGCAACTCACCTTCGGCAACTCATCTTCGGCAGCTCATCCTTGGCCTTATACCGGCCGCGCCCTAAGAAGCGAGCATGTGGGACCGCCTGCTCACCAACTGCAACGTCGCGACGATGGATCCGGCGGTGCCGGGCGCGTTCGGCGCGATCGAGGATGGGGCGATCGGCATCCAGGACGGGCGGATCGTCCGCGTCGGCCGGCGAATCGACCTCGCCGGCTATCGGGCGCAGCGGGTCGAGCCGCTCGGCGGCGCCTGGGTGACGCCGGGGCTGATCGACTGCCACACCCATCTCGTCTTCGCCGGCAACCGGGCGGCGGAGTTCG
>JAXDOV010000134.1:0-14921 GCA_034668705.1 Sphingomonadales bacterium | reverse complement strand
CCGCCGGGCGTGTCGAGCAGCTCGAGCGAGGCGCGGCGCAGCGCTTCCGCCCGGCCGAGCTTCCCGTCGCGCTGCAGGAGGAGCGTCCGCGGGATCAGGCGCGAGGCGGCTTCGTCCTGGACGCTCCAGTGCGAGACGAGCAGGGCCGAGGCGCCGGCGTGGAAGAAGCCGCGCATCAGGCCCGACAGGCCTTCGGCCCCGCCGCCATCGGGACTCGCCGTGTTGCAGGCGGACAGCAGGACCCAGTCCGCGTTGATCCGCAGGGTGGCGGCGTCGGAAGCGGTCAGCAGCCAATCCCGGGGCGTCGCGCCGGAGGCCAGGACCAGCGCCGGCTCGACGCGGCCGTCGCCTTCGCCTCCGACAAGACCATGGGTGGCGAACTCGATCACCCGCGCCTTCGCCAGCCTGCCGTCGGCGTTGCGGATCATCAGCTCCCGCCTCGAGGCGTCGCGGCCGGTCAGCACGTCCTCGCGCGGCGCGTCGAGGGCCACCGCGAGGGCCAAAGCTTCGACCCCGCTATGCTTCAGGCGGTGGAGGCGCTTCAGCGCCGAAAGGTCGGGTTCGCCGTTGCGATAGTAGGAATGATAGAAGCGGCCACCGCCGCCGCGGTCGGTGCCGCCCTCCGCGCCCGCGAAATCGGGATCGGCGAAGGCAAGCAGCGGCTCGACCGCCTTTTCATGGGCCGCCAACTGCAGCTGGCGAAGCGTGCGCAGCGAGGCCACCGAAGGCAGCAGGGCCACCGCCTTGTCGCGAAGCAGCCAGGGCGTGCCCCGCAGGGCGTCGGGGTCTTCGTCGTCGCCCGACGGCGCCGAGGTGACGAGAAGCGCCGGTGGAAGGCTGGTGAGCGGCCCGGTCGGCACCACGATGAGCATGTGCGCCGGCTTCAGCACCGCCTGAACCTCGGCGGCGCCGAACAGGCTGCGATAGAGGTCGTAGGCGAGACGGCGGTCGAACGGCTTCAGATACTCTCCCTGGGGCTTGCCGTCGGGCGTCACGCCATAGGCCCGGGCGTCGATCCCGCCGCGGAGCGCCGCCACCTTGTCCCGGAGCGCCTCGCCCGAATAGCCGAGCGGCGCCCAGGCGGCGGCGGCGCGGGAGACGGCGAAGACGAGGCCGATGCGCTGCCCGGGAGGCACGAGGAAGAAGACCAGGGCCTCGTCCTCCCTCAGCAGGCCCTGCAGCGCGGCGAGGCCGAGCGGACGCGGCGAGCGCAGGTCCCAGAAGCGCGGATCGGCCGCGGCAAGGCGCGTGGCGAGATCAGCGATCTCTCCGTCGAGCCGCGCGCGTTCCTCCTCGGCAAGCGGGGAGGTGTCGGGTGTGTCCCAATAATTCCACGACGGGCGGCGCGGCCCGCCCGCGGCGTCGCGGCGCCGCAACGCGTCCTCGAACCGTTCGGCGAGCGCGCCCTGGCCCGAATGGGCGGCGGCGATCCGCGCGCTGGACCGGGCGAGCGCATCGCCCGAGGGCGAGGGAAGCGCCGTCTGGGCGGCCTCGAAGGCTTCGGCGAGCAAAGCCACCGGGCGGTCGCCGGCGGTCGCGCCGCCGCCGCCTTCGGCCCAGCGCCGGAGCGCCAGCGCCCGGCGAAGCGCGCAGCTTCCCGCCTGCTTCGCTTCGTCGGTCGCGAGCAGGGTGGCGCGGCTGCCGCGGGCCTCCTGCGCCGCATATTCGCCCCGGACGGTGCAGGCGGTCCGGTACTCGGCGGCGGCCGTCGCCGGATCGCCGCGGCGCTCCGCCAGGAAGCCGAGGAAGACGCGAATGTCGAGAGCGAGGTCGCCGCGTTCACCGCTCAGGTTCGGCCCCGCCTCCAGCACCTGCCGATAAAGCGCTTCCGCTTCCGCCGGCCGGCCCTGCGCATAGAGATTCGCCGCCAGATCGACGCGCGCATGGAGCGTCTCTTCCGCATCGCCGCTTTTCTCGCGCGCTTCGACCAGTCGTCGGAGGAAAGGCTCGGCCTCCGCGGGGCTCCTGCGGGAGGCGACGATCTCGGCAAGCAAGGCGAGGGCGGTGAACCGCGCATGCGGCGGCTGGGCGGTCGCCTCGAACGCCTGGAGCGCCTGCCTTGCGAGCCGCTCCGCTTCCGCGCGCGACGTGAGATGGAAAAGGCTCTGGGCGAGCATCAACCGGTCGACGGCGACCTCGCAATGCGACTCGCCGAAAGCGGCAAGATCGAAGGCGAGCCGGTCGCGAAGCGCCTTTTCGGCGGTGTCGAAGGCCAGCTTTCGGAACGCGCCGATCGCGGCGGATTCCCAAGCATCCCGCCGGTCCTGCTCGGCCTGGCTCAACGGGCGTTGCGAGGGCGGCGCACCGGGGCAGGCAGAGACTTTGACCGGCGCCACCGCGCTGACGGCCTGTTCGGTGCCCGAGGAGACGAGGCCTCCCCGCTCCGGCTCCTGCCGCGGCACCGGCTCCGGCGGAAGGATCGACTGGAGCAGCCGCGCCTCGCGCAGCCTTCCCTGTGCGGTCAGCGCCGGGCGAAGGTGGACTTCGACATAATAAGCCCATTGCCGCGCCGTCTTCGCGCGCCGGTCCCTGCCGCCGACCAGCGGCTTCAGCAGCGCGAGCGCCGCGCGATAATGCGATTCCGCCTCGCTCGGCCGCTGCTGGTCCTGGACGGCGCGGCCGAGGAGGAACAGGGCTTCGACCTGGTCGAGCGGCGCCGCGGCCTTGGCCTCCCGCGTCTCGATCAGGCGGCGCGAAAGCCGTTCGACCTCGTCGTCGCGCTCCGCGTCATAAGCCTTGAGGATCGCCGCCACCGCCGGGTCCGAGCGGGCGAATGGCGGATCGTAGACCTCCAGATCGAGTCCGATGCGCTTCGCGTCGGCCGGGGCGCTGGAGGCGAGGAGGATGAGGAACGGCAGGAGCAGCCGCTTCACGCAGGTCCTGAAAAAATCAGCAGGCGGCATCGCGGCGGCCTCCCCCCGAGGCCACTTGTGCGTCAGCCTCCCAGCCGTGTCGACTCCTGGCCCTACCTCTTGTCGACCGGCACGTAATCGCGCTGGGTCGGCCCCGTGTAGAGCTGGCGGGGGCGGCCGATCTTCTGCTCGGGGTCGGAGATCATCTCGTTCCACTGCGCCACCCAGCCGACCGTCCGCGCGAGGGCGAACAAAGCAGTGAACATCGAGGTCGGGAAGCCGATCGCCGACAGCACCACGCCCGAATAGAAATCGACGTTCGGATAGAGCTTCTTCTCGATGAAATATTCGTCGTTGAGGGCGATATGCTCGAGCTCGCGGGCGACGTCGAACACCGGATCCGTCACGCCGAGCTCCTTCAGCACCTCGGCCGCGGTCGCCTGCATCACCTTCGCCCGCGGGTCGTAATTCTTGTAGACGCGGTGGCCGAAGCCCATCAGCCGGAACGGATCGTCCTTGTCCTTGGCGCGGGCGATGAACTCCGGGATCCGCTCCGGCCGCCCGATCTCGTGCAGCATGTTGAGCGCGGCCTCGTTGGCGCCGCCATGGGCGGGGCCCCAGAGGCAGGCAATGCCGGCGGCGATGCAGGCGAAGGGATTGGCGCCCGAGGAGCCGGCGAGGCGGACGGTCGAGGTCGAGGCGTTCTGCTCATGGTCGGCGTGGAGGATGAAGATCCGCCGCATCGCCCGCTCGACGATCGGATTGACCTCATAGGGCTCGGCCGGGACGCCGAAGGTCATCCTGAGGAAGTTGCCGGTGTAGGTCAGGCTGTTCTGCGGATACATGAACGGCTGGCCGAGCGTATATTTATAGGCCATCGCCGCGATCGTCGGCATCTTGGCGATCAGCCGGTGGCTGGCGATCATCCGCTGCTTGGGATCGGTGATGTCGGTCGAATCGTGGTAGAAGGCGGAGAGCGCCCCGACGACGCCGCACATCACCGCCATCGGATGGGCGTCGCGCCGGAACCCGCGATAGAAGGTCGACAGCTGCTCGTGCACCATGGTGTGGCGCGAGATGGTGTAGGTGAAGGTCTCGAGCTCGTCCTTCTTCGGCAGCTCGCCGTTCAGCAGCAAATAGCAGACCTCCATGAAGGTCGAATGCTCGGCCAGCTGGTCGATCGGATAGCCGCGGTGGAGGAGGATGCCCGCATCGCCGTCGATATAGGTGATCGCGCTCTCGCAGGCGGCGGTCGAGGTGAAGCCGGGATCGTAGGTGAAGGTGCCGGTCTGGGCGTAGAGCTTGCGGATGTCGATCACGTCCGGCCCGACGGTGCCGTGGCGGACGGGGAGATCGTAATTGCCGTTGCCGATGCCGAGGCTCGCCTGGTCTACCGCCATCTTCCTATCCTTCACTGCCCATCCGCTCGGCAATCCGGGCGAGGCTTTCCTCCCGCCCGAGCAGCACCAGCACATCGAAAATCCCGGGCGAGGTCGCCCGTCCGGTCAGCGCCGCTCGAAGCGGCTGGGCGACCTGACCCAGCTTGACGGCCGCCGCCTCGGCGACGCTCCGCACCGCCGCCTCTGTGGCCGGTGCGGTCCATTCGTCAAGCGCCGTCAGCGCCGCATAGGCCCGCGCCAGCAGGCGCGGCGCGTCGCCGGCGAGAAGCTGCTCGGCCTTCTCGTCATAATCGAGCGGGCGCGGCTTGAACAAAAACACCGCGCCGTCCGCCAGTTCGTCGAGAGTCTTCGCACGCGGCTTGAGCTCGGCCATCGCCGCCGTCAGGCGCTCGATCTCATCGCCGCCGAGGGCGCGCCCGAGCGAGTGCTCCAGCCGCGGCACAATGAGGCCGGCGAGGCGGCCGTCGCTCGCCTCGCGGATATAATGGCCGTTGAGATTCTCCAGCTTCTTCATGTCGAAGCGCGACGGCCCCTTGCCGACCGCGTCGAGATCGAACCATTGGATCGCTTGGCTCTGCGAGATGATCTCGTCGTCGCCATGTCCCCAGCCGAGCCGGAGCAGATAGTTGAACAGGGCCTCGGGCAGGATGCCGAGCTCGTCGCGATAGGCGTCGACGCCGAGCGCGCCGTGGCGCTTCGACAATTTGGCGCCGTCCGGCCCGTGGATCAGCGGGATATGGGCGTAGACCGGCTCCGGCCAGCCCATCGCTTTGTAGATGCCGAGCTGGCGAAAGGCGTTGTTGAGATGGTCGTCGCCGCGGATGACATGGGTGACGCCCATGTCATGATCGTCGACCACCACCGCCAGCATGTAGGTCGGCGTGCCGTCGGAGCGGAGCAGCACCATGTCGTCCAGCTCGCTGTTGCTGACGGTGACGCGGCCCTGGACGAGGTCGTCGATCGCCGTCTCGCCCTCCCGCGGCGCCTTCAGCCGGATGACGAAGGGCGCGTCGGGCGCGGGCGCGTCCGGGCCGCAGTCGCGCCACGGGCTTTCGAGCCGGAACGGCCGGCGCTCCTTCTCGGCGGCGGCGCGGGCCGCGGCGAGCTCCGCCGAGCTCATGTAGCAGCGATAGGCCTGGCCCTTGGCCTGCAGCGCCTGGGCGACCTCGACATGCCGGCCGACCCGCTCGGACTGGAAGATTGCGTCCCCGTCCCAGTCCAGGCCGAGCCATTGCAGCCCGTCGAGGATGACGTCGATCGCCGCCTGGGTGGAGCGGGCCTTGTCCGTATCCTCGATGCGGAGCAAAGATCGCCCCCCATGATGACGGGCATAGAGCCAGCTGAACAGGCCGGTGCGGGCATTGCCGATATGAAGGAATCCGGTCGGCGAGGGCGCAAAGCGGGTGACGACCGCGCGGGGCTCGATTTGGGCGCTCAAGCGCGATGTCTCCAGGGCTGCGGCCGGTGACGGCCGTTGACTGGGGCGCCCCTAGCATAGGGGATGAGTTGGGACAAACGCGCCCGAGCGGATGGTTGAGGGAGTGGTCCGCCCGGGTTTCGGCGCGGCTGGAGGGGCTGGCCGAAGCGGAGCGGGACCAGCTGCCGCTCTGGCTCCCGGTCGGGCTCGGCCTCGGTATCGCCGCCTTCTTCATCCTGCCGGACCGTCACGCCTGGACCGCCTTCCTGCTCGGCGCGGCCGCGCTTCTCTTCGGCTTCCTCGCCCTCGGCGCCGGCACGCGCTGGGGCCGGGCGCTGGCGATCTTCAGCGCCGTGGCGCTGATCGGCGCCGCCAATGCCTGGTGGCAGGCGGAAAGGGTGGCGGCGCCGCGGGTCGAGGCGGAAAGCGTCGTCCGCTTCCAGGCCCGGGTCGAGGCGGTGCAGCGCGTCGCCGCCGCCGACAAGGTGCGGCTGGTGGTGCGGCCGCTCAACGCGCCGAACCTGCCGCCGCGCCTCCGCCTCAACATCGACGCCGACAAACTTGAGTCGATGGGGGCGCCCGCGATCCGGCCCGGCGCCGTGGTCGAGACGCGGGCCTGGCTGATGCCGCCGGCGGCCGCGCCGATCCCCGGCGCCTATGATTTCGCCCGCGCCGCCTGGTTCATGCGGGTCGGCGGCACCGGCCGCACCCTGGACCTGAAGCTGGTCTCGGACGGCGGCGCCGGCGGCTGGCGCGACTGGATGGCCGACATCCGCCAGCGGCTGGGCGAGCATATCCGGGCGCAGCTCGGCGGCGGCGAGGGCGCGATCGCGGTCGCGCTCGCCAATGGCGACCAGGGCGGCATACCGGCCGCCGATGCCGATGCGATGCGCAATTCCGGCCTCGCCCATCTGCTGTCGGTGAGCGGCCTCCACCTCACCGCCGTGGTCGGCGCGGTGATGCTGCTGACGCTCAAATTGCTGGCCCTGAGCCCGAGACTGGCGCTCCGCTACCGCCTCACCTTGATCGCCGCCGGCGCCGGTGCGCTGGCCGGCATCGCCTATACCATCCTCACCGGCGCCGAGGTGCCGACGGTGCGCTCCTGCATCGCCGCTTTGCTCATCCTCGGCGGCATTGCGCTGGGGCGGGAGGCGCTGACCCTGCGGCTGGTCGCGACCGGCGCCCTGATCGTGCTTTTGCTCTGGCCCGAATCGCTGATCGGCGCGAGCTTCCAGCTGAGCTTCGCCGCGATCACCGCGATCGTCGTCCTCCACGAGCATCCGAAGATCCGCGCCTTTCTGTCGAAGCGCGAGGAAATGCTGCCGCTGAAGCTGCTGCGGAGCCTCGTCGGCCTGCTCCTCACCGGTATCGCCGTCGAGGCCGCGCTGACGCCGATCGGCCTCTACCATTTCCACAAGGCCGGCCTCTACGGCACCTTCGCCAATATCGTCGCGATCCCGCTGACCACCTTCCTGATCATGCCGGCCGAGGCCTTGGCGCTGCTGCTCGATCTCGTCCATCTCGGCGCGCCCTGCTGGTGGATCGCCGGCAAGGCGCTCCACCTCCTCCTCGTCATCGCCCACCGCACCGGCGAGGCGGCGGGCGCGGTGGCCTTGCTGCCGACCATGGCCGACGCGGCTTTCGCGATGATGGTCGGCGGCGGCCTCTGGCTGGCTTTGTGGCGGATGAAGTGGTGGCGCTGGGGCGCGGTTCCGCTCGTCGCCGGCGCGGTCTGGGCGGTGTTCACGCCGGCGCCCGACCTCCTCGTCACCGGCGACGGCCGTCACGTCGCCTTTCGCGGCGCCGACGGCAGAGTCGGCATCCTGCGCACCCGCGCCCGCGACTATGTCCGCGACACCCTGGCCGGATCCTCGGCGACCGCGGGCGAGCTTCCCGACGTCGACGATTTGAGGGGCGCCGCCTGCACCGACGATTCCTGCCTCGTCACCTTGTCGAAGGGCGGCCGGTCGTGGCGGATCCTGGCGACGCGGACGAAGACGCCGTTCGACAAGCCGCCGCTCGCCGAGGCCTGCGCGGCCGCCGACATCGTCATTTCCGAGCGCTATCTCCCTCGCGACTGCGCGCCGCGCTGGCTGAAGATCGACCCGCGCCTGCTCGCCCGGACCGGCGGCCTGTCGATCCTGCTCGGCGCCAGCCCGTCGGTCGCCACCGTGGCGGAGGGAGTAGGCAGGCATCCGTGGAGCTTCTACACCGGACGCCGCCCGTCCCGCCCGAGGAACCGTCCATGGCCGTCAGCCCCGCCCCGATGATCGCCGCCGCCGCCGCCCGCGCCCGCCGCCGGGTGCTCGGCGCCTTTCGCGACGCGGACGCGACCTCGCCCGAGCGGGCGATCGGCTTCACGCCCGAGCGCCGGCTGCAGGAGAAATATTTCGACGCCCTGGTCGCGTATGGCGCCATCGTCGCCACCGACAAGGGCACCTTCTGGCTCGACGAGGCGAAAGCGGCCCAGCACACCGCCCGCCGCCGCAAGCGCGCGGCGATGATCTTCGGCGGGGTACTGGCGGCCACGGCCGCGGTGCTGGGCCTGACCCAGGTCTAACCTGATCCGCTTGCCGCGGTACGGCGCATAGGCCTGTCGAGGATCGCGCAGAGGCGCGGAGGGTCCGTGCCGACCGAGGCGCCGGAGCTTTCCTCGAGCCGCTTCGGCAATTGTCGGGCAGCCTGCGGCTGCCCCCGTCACCCCTCTGCGTCTCTGCGTCTCTGCGCGAACCAATTGACGGCGACCGGACGGATGCCGCTTCCAGAGAGTCCCATCCCCAGCCCGCGCCGGCAGCGGTCTTGCCGTCGCGTCCGGCGATTGCCAAAGCTGAGACAGGTCGCGGAGCGGGACGGCATGGACAATTTCGTGAAGATTGCCGACGGCCTGGACGTCGCGCCCGCCCTGGCCGCGCTGGCCCGTCAGCCGGACCATCACTGGATGCGCATCGACCGTGAGAAGATGCGCTACCTCCCGCTCCTCGCCGGCGCCTGGGAACGGCAGCTCGAAGCCGAGCTGCCCGAAATCTGGAGATTGATCGATGGGCTGCTCGTCATCCTCGCCGCCGAGCATGGCGATCGGGGAAAGCTGAGCCATTGCCGGATCGGCCTGATGCCGCCCGGCTGCGGCCTGCCGCCGCATTTCGACGGCATCGACGGGATCAGGGCGCGCCGCTACCAGCTCGCTCTGGCCTCGGAGCCGGGGGTGGTGCTGACCGTCGGCGGCGAATCCAAATGGCCGCGGCCGGGTGAAGCCTGGCAGATCGACGCCAGCCGCACCCATTCGGTCGCCAATGAGAGCCAGGCCGACCGCATCACCATCCTCTTCGACACGCGCTACTGACGGACCTTTCGTCCGGCGGCGATGGCCGTGCTCCGGCTGACGCAGGTGCGCCGTTCCCCGGCGAAGGCCGGCGCCCAGCTTCCTTCCTGGACCCCGGCCTTCGCCGGGGAACAACGATCCGCTCTACCGCCCCGGCGGCCTCGCCCATTCCAGGCTGGCGATCGTGATCCAGCCGAAGCGGTAATTGGCGTAGAAGAGGGCGAAGGCGGTCGCCGAGACGATGGTCGCGCGCAACGCCGCCTTGCCGAGGCTGAAACGGTGCGGCGCGCTGGGGGCGTGGCCGGGCGGGCAATCGACCCCCTCCTCCTCGGGCGTGCGGACGCCGATCGGCAGCACGACGAACAGGCTCATCGTCCAGAACAGGATGTAGATGGCGAGCATCGACTGGAGCTTCATGGCTCAGATCCGAACGACGAGCACGTCCACCACCGGCTTCTTCCCGGTCCATTCGGTGGCGCAGCGGCGCACGGCGAGGCGGATCGCCTCGCGCAATTTGTCGCGGCTCGCCGCGCCCCGGCCGGCGGCGTTCGCGGCGGCCTCGCGGGCTTCCTCGAGAAAGGCGTCGCGATCCTCCTCGACCGGTATCCCCTCGATGCCGATCTGCACCTCGCCGCGGAGCCGGTCGCGATCGTCGAGCGCCAGCGCCACCGAGATCAGGCCATATTGGGCGAGGCGGCGGCGCTCGTTCATCGTGCTGCCGTCGGCCGAGAGGATGACGTCGCCGTCGAGGATCAGCCGCCCGACCTTTTCCTCGCCGAGCTTGACCGGCCCGTCGGGCGCCAGCCGGACGAGGTCGCCATTCTTCTGGAGGATGCCGCGGGGAACGCCGTTGGCGAGGGCGAAGCGCTCATGCTCGGCCATGTGGCGCATCTCGCCATGGACCGGGACGATGATCTCGGGCCGGATCCACTGATACATGGCGGCGAGCTCGGGCCGGCCGGGATGGCCCGAGACATGGACCTCCTCCTGCCGGTCGGTGATCATCCGCACGCCGCGGGCGGCGAGCTCGTTCTGGATGCGGCCGATGGCGATCTCGTTGCCGGGGATCTGTTTCGAGGAGAAGACGACCAGATCGCCTTCCGTGACGCTCAGCTTGTGCTGGCCGAAGGCGATGCGGGCGAGCGCGGCGCGCTGCTCGCCCTGGCCGCCGGTGGCGATGATCATCACGTCGCGGCGCGGCAGGTTCATCGCCGTCTCGAAGTCGATCGTCTCGGGAAAGTCGGTGAGATAGCCGACGCTCTTCGAGACCCGGATGATCCGGTCGAGTGAGCGGCCGGCGACGCAGACCTGGCGGCCGGTGTCGGCGGCGACGTGGCCGAGGGTGCGCAGCCGCGCCGCGTTGGAGGCGAAGGTGGTGACCAGCACCCTCCCCTCGGCCTCGCCGATCACCCGGTCGAGCCCCTCGCGCACCGTCGCCTCGGAGCCCGAGGCCAGCTCCTGGAAGACGTTGGTCGAATCGCAGACCAGAGCGAGGACGCCCTCGTCGCCGATCGCCTTGAGTTCCGCCGCGGTGCTGGGATCGCCGAGCTGGGGCGCATCGTCGAGCTTCCAGTCGCCGGTGTGGAAGATGCGGCCGTGGGGCGTTTCGATCAGCAGGGCGTTGCCCTCGGGGATCGAATGGGCGAGCGCGACGTAGCGCAGGCCGAACGGCCCCAGATGGACCTCGCCGCCGAGCTCGACGAGGTTGACCTTGACCTGCTCGGTCAGCCCCTCCTCCTCCAGCTTGCCGGCGATCAGGCCGGCGGTGAAGGGCGTGGCGTAGAGCGGCACGCCGAGATCGGCGGCGAGATAGGGGATGGCGCCGATATGGTCCTCATGGCCGTGGGTGAGGACGATGCCGAGCAAATCGGCCCGCCTCTCCTCGATGAAGCCGAGATCGGGCAGGATCAATTCGACGCCGGGATAGCCGGGATCGGCGAAGGTCATGCCGAGATCGACCATGATCCATTTGCCGTCGCAGCCGTAGAGATTGACGTTCATGCCGATCTCGCCGGAGCCGCCGAGGGCGAGGAAGAGTAGCTCTTTGCCGGGTTTCATGTTTTCCTTTCATCCTCCCTGCGAGCGCAGCTCGTGGGGAGGGGGACCACACGAAGTGTGGTGGAGGGGCATGGGCAGGGCCCCTCCACCGGCTTGCAGCCGGTCCCCCTCCCCATGCGCTCTGCGCACGGGGAGGACTGATTGACGTTCAATGCGTCCTTTGGCTCCGCGCGTAGAGCAAGGCCAGCCCCTGAATCGTCAGGTCCGGCTCGATCGCGTCGAAGATCCTGGTGTGGCTGTCGAACAAAGTGGCGAGGCCGCCGGTGGCGACGACCTTGGCCGGCCGCCCGATCTCGGCCTTCATCCGCGCCACCAGCCCCTCCATCATCGCCACATAGCCCCAGTAGATGCCGATATGCATCTGGTCCTCGGTGGTGCGACCGATCACCGAGCCGTTGCCGTCCGGCGCCTCGATGGCGATGCGCGGCAGCTTGGCGGCGGCGGTGACCAGCGCGTCGAGCGACAGGTTGATGCCAGGGGCGATGATCCCGCCCTTATAGGCGCCGGTGAAGTCGACCAGGTCGAAGGTGGTGGCGGTGCCGAAATCGATGACGATGAGATCGCCCGGGTGCAGCGCATGGGCGGCGATGACGTTGAGGGCGCGGTCGGCACCGACGCTCTTCGGCTCCTCGACGTCGAGGACGATGCCGAATTCCGCCGCCCCCTGCCCCGCGATCAGCGGCTCGACCTTGAAATATTTGCTGGCGAGCACTTCGAGATTGTGGAGCGCGCGCGGCACCACCGTGCCGAGGATCACCGCGTCGACGACGTCCCGGCCGAAGCCCTCGAGCGCGATCAGCTGGTGCAGCCAGACCGCATATTGATCGGCGGTGCGGCGTGGATCGGTCGCGATCCGCCAGCGGGCGCGGATCGCGCCGTCTTCGACCAGGGCGAAGACGACATTGGTGTTCCCGGCGTCGATCGCGAGCAGCATCCCGGTTCCTTAGGACATGACCCCGAAGGGGGGAAGCGTCTCAGCCCAGCGGCGCCGCGGCCGGTGCGGCCGTCGGCACCTCAGGAGCAGGCGCCGGCGCGTCGGCGAGAAAGGCGTGGAGGGCGGCGACGACCTGGGCGCCGTCGCCGACGGCCGCGGCGACACGCTTGACCGAGCCGGCGCGGACGTCGCCGACGGCGAAGACACCGCGGCGGCTGGTCTCGTGCGGCAGCTTCCCCTCTCCCGCCTCGGTGCCGGTGAGGACGAAGCCGCGCGGATCGAGCGCGATGCCGGATTTGGCCAGCCAGTCGGTGTTGGGATCGGCGCCGATGAACAGGAAGAGGTGACGCACGTGGCGGCGCGTCTGCTCCTCGCTCCCGCCGCGGCGGCGCCAGCTTATCGCCTCCAGCGCGCCGCCCTCGCCCGCGATCGCCGTCACCTCGGCGTCGGCCACCACCTCGACATTGACGAGGCCGCCGATCCGCTCGACCAGATAAGCGGACATGGTCTCGGCGAGCGGCCGGCGGGCGATGAGGGTGACGCGCCGGGCATGGCCGGCGAGGAAGACGACGGCCTGTCCCGCCGAATTGCCGCCGCCGACGAGGGCCACCTCCTCCCCCGCCGCCAGCTTCGCCTCGAGCGGCGAGGCCCAGTAATGGACCGAGGAGCCTTCGAAATCCTCCAGACCGGCGACGTCGAGCCGGCGGTAGCGGGCGCCGGTGGCAAGGACGATGGCGCGGGCGCGCAGGCGCTCGCCATTGGCGAGGCTGAGCCGGCGGACGCTCCCCGTCTCGTCGCATTCGAGCTTCACCGCCTCGTCCGGAATCGCCGTCTCGACGCCGAACTTGCGCGCCTGGTTATAGGCCCGGGCCATCAGCGCCATGCCGGAGATGCCGGTCGGGAAGCCGAGATAATTCTCGATCCGGGCGGAGGCGCCGGCCTGGCCGCCAAAGGCGCGGCAGTCGAGCGCCAGCACCGACAGGCCTTCCGAGGCGGCATAGACGGCGGTGGCGAGCCCGGCGGGGCCGGCGCCGATCACGGCGACGTCGAACAGGCGGTCCGGATCGATCTCGCCGACCAGCCCGAGGCAGCGGGCGAGCGCGCCCTCGGTCGGGTTGCGCAGCAGCTGGCCGCCCGGGCAGAGCACGATCGGCAGCTCGGCGGGATCGACGTGGAAGCGCTCGATCAGCGCCCGCGCCTCGGCGTCATTGTCCGGATCGAGATGCTGATGCGGGTGGCCGTTGCGGGTGAGGAAGCCTTCCAGCCGCAGCAAGTCGGCATCGCCCAGCCGGCCGACGAGGATCGGCCCGACCACGCCGGTTTCGAGCAGGCCGACGCGGCGCAGGATGAGCGCCCGCATGATCCGCTCGCCCAGCTCCGCCTCGGCGACGAGCAGGGCCCGCAGCCGCTCCGGCGGGATCACCACCGCCTCGACCTCGCCGCGCGCCTGGGCGTCGACCAGCGCCGGCTGGCCGGAGAGCTGGGCGAGCTCGCCCATGAAGGCGCCCGGAAGGTGGGTGACGATCAGCTGGCCGTCGCCGCCGTCCCGGTGCTGGGTGATTTCGACCTCGCCGGAGAGGATCATGGTCAGGCCGTGGCCCGCCTCGCCGGTGCGGACCAGCATCTCGCCCGAAGCATAGGTCCGCACCTCGCCGAAGCGGCGCAGCCGCGCGATCTCGTTCGGCGCGAGCAACGGGTACATCTGGGCGCGGCGGGCGTCGCGGAACGGGGACTCTATCTCGTCCATGACGGCCGGGCCGAGATCAGACGAAGCGGCGGACGAAGGCGAGCGCCGTTTCGGCCACCTCGCGCCAGCCGCTGTCGACGGTGAGCGCGTGGCCGCGATTCGGCATCTCGACGATCTCGGTGACTCCGGGATTGGATTGCTGCTGATGGAAGGAGGCGTTGGCGATCGACCAGGGGACGGTGTTGTCCTTCTCGCCGGAGACGATCAGCAAGGGTCCGCGGTCGGGATTGTCGGTATCGACCTTGGCCTCGGTCCAGGGATTGAGGTTGGCGGTGGCGGCCTGGAAGAGCGGCGCGCCCGACGCCGGCACGGCGAAAGTGTCGTAAAGCTCGCGCGCCTCCGTCTCGCTGACCGCATTGGCGAAGCCGTAGCGGAACTGCTCGTAGGTGAGCGGGACGGCGCGGTTGCGGTTGGCGGGATTGCGAAGCACCGGAAAGGCGGATTTCAGCGCCGAGAAAGGCAGGGGCAGGACGCCGCGGAACGGCGCCGGGTCGATGGCGATCGTGGCGGCGGCGAGGCCGCGGCCGGCGAGGATCTGGACGAGCAGGCCGCCGAACGAATGGCCGACGATCGCCGGCTTGCGCTCGAGACCGCGGACGATCTCGTCGAAATGATCGGCCACCTGGCCGACCGTCTTGTGGGCGAAGACCTCGGGATCGGCATTGGCCTGGGCGACCGTCTCCGGATCGTCCGGCCAGCCGGGCGCGAGCGCGGTGAAGCCCGCCGCCTCGAACAAAGCCATCCAACGGTCCCAGCTGCTCGGCAGCAGCCACAGGCCGTGGACGAAGACGACCGGCTGCAGCCCGGTGGCATTGGCGCGCTCGACCTCCCGCAGCTCGTGCTCGGTAATGGTCGGAGCCTGGATCAAGGTCTCGGTCGTCATCGCGTCCTCCTCGGATACAGCCTGCATGACACCGCCTTCAGGGATGGCGGCACCGTCCCATGCCGTTTCGTGAGAGCGTCGATGGCGCCAGCAGGCAGGCTTTGAGCCTGCTTCGACTCGGTCGCGAGCAGCCCGATCAGGCTAACACGGATCAAACCCCTCAGCCATTGCGGCCGGAAGCAGATCAGATCAGGAAGACGTCGCCGGCATGGACGATGTGGGCCGTGCCGTCGGCGAGGCGGAGGCGGAGGGCGCCGGCCTCGTCGAGGCCGTCGAACAGGCCCTCCACGCCGCCCGCCGCGAGCGCGGTG
>JAXDOV010000133.1:0-4140 GCA_034668705.1 Sphingomonadales bacterium | reverse complement strand
GCGGAGCCTGGCGATGGACCAATTGGAAGAGCGGCGTCTCCATGACGCGATCGATTTCATCGGCATGCGCGCCCAGGCAACGGCGGCCGCGATCATCCAGATCTGCGCCGAGCTGCGCCGCGCCGGCGTGCTCGACGAGGCGGCGATCACCAGGGTGAAGGAAGCGATCGCCCGCGAGATCGCCCTGTCCCGGCGCGGCAATTACGAGGCCGAGCTGCGCAAGGCGAAGATACGGCTCGACGCCTTGTTCGCCGGACGGGAGAAGTTGCAGCAGCCCGGGTCGCCGGACCCGCCCGAACCCTCTTCCGCCGCCTGAACGGCCGCCGGGCACTTACTCAATCTTAAATGTGCCGGGCTATGGGCTTGCGCCGGAGGGGGGACCAGATTTGGCGATCCGTCTTTCCGTGACGATGCTGCCGCTGCTGGTCGCTCTCGCCGGCTGTGGAACCAGGGAGCCCGGCACGTTCGATTTGCCGGCCGCGACCGTGTTCGCGCGGCTGACGTCCGGCAACATGGACGATTTCCGCTTCGCGCGGCAATGCGGCCTGCTCATTCATTTCAGGACCGAGACCGAAGCCAACCGGAAGGTTCGATGGGTGGTGACGAGCAGCGGCGCGGAAGTGGCCAGCTTCGCCGCCAGACTGATTCCGCTCGACGGCGGCAAGACGAAGGTGACGATCGAAATCCCCCGCGCGCCCGACGGCGGAGAAATCTACGATGGAACCAAGGCGTATCTCCGCCCCGCTCTCCACCAGCCCCTGCGCCCTGCGATCGAGGAGCTGATCGCCGCGCGCGTCGAGCAGCGGGCCTATGACGCGTCGCGTCTTCCTCTCCCCGGTGCCAGCAGCCCCGACGGTGCCTGCGACATCCAGCGCGGCGGACTTGAGGCGGGCATCGGGCACTGGCGCTACGACGGGAATGACGGCGGCGGCCTGGGCAATCGCGACAGCAGCTCCGACCAGAGCAGCCATTTCGGCGGGAGCACCACCTACACCCCCCCGGACGCTATGCCGGCCAGCGCGAAGCCGATGACCGACGCGAAGCCGATGATCGACGCCGCGCAGCCGACGACCGACGCGCAGCCGATGACCGATGCGCGGCCGACGGCCGATGCGGGGTCGTCGCAATGAGATCGCACCGTCCGGTCGCGGGGATGCTCGCCTTGCTGCTCATTTCGTGTTCGGCGCGCAAGGACGAAGGCAAGGTCTATCCGCGTGCCGCGGCGGATGTGCGCACCGCCATCCTGGCCACCCCCGTGCCCTTCCCCATGGAGGGGACCAGACTTGCCGCCGTGCAAGCGCGGCAGCAGGCGAACGGCGGCATCGAGCTTGCGCTCGCGGATGAGGAAGGACGGCCGCAATTGCGGTTCCTCGTCCAGATCACCGATGTGGGCAATGCGAAGACGCGCGTGGCGGTCGCTTATGCCGGTGCCGACCCGGCGCTGGACCAGGGCATCGCCGCGCATCCCGAGATCAAGGCGGTCTATTTGAAGACGATGCGCGAGCAGGTCGATGCCGAAATCGAGCGGCGGCCGTTCAACAATTTCGCGATCGGCCCGGAGATCGCGAAAGCCTTTGCCGCCAATGCCGGCGCGATCTCGCGGCAAATGCAGGCCGCAGGCGACGAGTTCAGGCGACGCGACCGCGAGAATATCGAGAGGGCCTATGCCGAAGAAGCGCGCGGCGAGCGGTAAGCCCTGCGCGCATCCCTCAAGGACGCGCCTGAAGGTTCATTCCGCCGCCTGATCGACCGCCGCCGGCGCCCGGCCGTCCGCGACCGCCGAGGCGATGGCGGCGGTCAGTTGGTCGGGGGTGAAGGGCTTGGCGAGGATCTGGACGCCTTCGGGGCGGCGGGAGATGGACTGGGCGTCGGCATAGCCGGTGATGATGATCGCGGGCAGGCCCGGCCGCATCTCGCGCGCCTGACGGATGACTTCGGCGCCGGAGAGGTGCGGCATGGCATAATCGCTGATCAGCAGGTCGAAGCCGGCGCCGGCTTCGTCCGCGCCGAGGATCGCCAGCACCTCGCCGCCGTCCCCTGCCTGGACGACGTCGTGGCCGAGATCGTCGAGCAGAGCGGCGGTGGTCTCGCGAACGCCCTCATGATCGTCGACGAGGAGGATGCCGAGCCGCCGGACCGGCGCCTGCGCCTCGGCCTTGCCGCCCTCGCCGCCGGCGCGAACGCGCTCTCTGGCGCCGCGCGGCAGCCAGATCTCGGCGCGGGTGCCCTCCCCGACCCGGCTCGAAATGTGGAAGGCGCCGCCCGATTGCTTGGCGAAGCCGTAGACCATGGACAGGCCGAGGCCGGTGCCCTTGCCGACGTCCTTGGTGGTGAAGAAGGGCTCCATCACCTGCTCGAGCAGTTCGGGCGAGATGCCGCAGCCGGTATCGGCGACGGCGAGGACGACATAATCGCCGGCGGCGACGCCCTGGACCTGGCCGGCGCCGGCGGCCCGGTTCTCGGCGCCGATCGCGATGGTGCCGCCGTCCGGCATGGCGTCGCGGGCGTTGATGATGAGGTTCATCAGGGCGAGCTCGAGCTGCGCCTGGTCGGCGAAGGCGCACCACAGATCCTCGCCGATCCGCCAGTCGAGCTCGACCAGGCCGCCGAGCGTGTGGGCGAGGAGATCGGTGACGGTGCCGGCGAGGTCGTGGATCTCGATACAGGCCGGCTGGAGCTGCTGGCGGCGGGCGAAGGCGAGCAGGCGGCCGACCAGGTCCGAGCCCTGCTCGGCGGCGCGGCGGGTCATGGCGAGGATCTTCAACTGCTCCTCGCCGAGCGGCAGGCGGCGCTCGATCAGGCCGAGGCCGCCGAGCACGGCGGCGAGCAGATTGTTGAAGTCATGGGCGATGCCGCCGGTCAGCTTGCCGATCGCGTCCATCTTGCGCGCCTGGACGAGCTGGCTCTCCAGCTCCTTGCGGTCGGTGACGTCGAGCAGGGTGCCGGCATATTCGATCGGCGCGCCGTCGCCGTCCTTCAGCAGCACCGCCTGGTCGAGGAAATGGCGGTACTGGCCGTCGGCGCATTGCCAGCGATATTCGACGGCGAGCGAGCGGCCCTGCGGCCGGCCGGCGAGGGCCGCGGTCACCCGATCGCGGTCGTCGGGATGGAGCCGCTCGATCCAGAGGTCGGGCGCCGCCTGGATCTCGTCGAAGGTATAGCCGGTCAGGGCCGAGAAATTGCCGCTGACGAATCTCGGCGCGCGCGGCGCCGCGTCGATCGCCTCCAGGTAGAGGACGATCGGCAGCGACTGGATGATCGCGCCCTGGCGCTGCTCGGCGAGCCGCAATTCCTGCTCGACCCGCAGCCGCTCCGCATTGGCGCGGAGATTGGCGTCGAGCAGGGCCTGCTCCTGCCGCGCCTTGCGCTGGATCTCGCGGCGCATCGCGAACAGGTCGACGAACACCGCCACCTTGGAGCGCAGGACGACCGGATCGACCGGCTTGAACACATAATCGACCGCGCCCATCGAATAGCCGCGGATCAGATGCTCGGTCTCCTTGTTGACCGCCGACAGGAAGACGATCGGGATGCGCTTGGTCTGCTCGCGGTTGCGGATGATCTGGGCGGTCTCATAGCCGTCCATGCCGGGCATGTAGACGTCGAGCAGGATGACCGCGAATTCCTCCTCCTTCAGCAGGTGGCGCAGCGCCTCCTCTCCGGAGCGCGCCTCGACCACCTCGCCGACATCCTCGAGCACGGTGCGGATGGCGAGGAGGTTGCGCTCGTCGTCGTCGACGACCAGCACGCGCGGCCGCCCGGCCTCCTCCTCCCGCCTCGCGACGAGGGACGGACGAGGCTCCTGCGCGCCGCCTTTGGTCTTGCCCGCGCTCACCCTTATTCAGCCGCCTCGGCCGTCTGGGTGGCCCGGGACGCCTTCTTCCGGCGGGGGCGGACCGGCTGGCCGCCGTCGCGGGCTCGGGCGATCCACACCCGCAGCAGAGCGAGCAGCAGGTCGATGTCGACCGGCTTGGCGATGTAATCGGAAGCGCCGGCGTCGAGGCATTTCTGCCGGTCGCCCTTCATCGCCTTGGCGGTGACGGCGATAAGCGGGACGTCCGACAGCGAAGACTGCGCCCGTATCTGCTGCATCGTTTCATAGCCGTCCATTTCGGGCATCATGATGTCAATGAGCGCGAG
>JAXDOV010000132.1:0-3261 GCA_034668705.1 Sphingomonadales bacterium | reverse complement strand
GACTGTAACAACCTCTTGGCCTTCGTGGGGGATTCGTCCGGATCCGGACGTGGCCCGACCGTATCCGGACGACTCTCGCGGGCGCTGCGGCGGAAGATCGTTCCAGTGCAATCACATAGTTTTGGCTCACTTCTTGCCTGATGCGCATCGGCATCGGATGGAGGGAGAGCCATGGCGTCAAAAGCGGATTGCGGACGAAAGGCGCGGGCGGGCGGCCTCGGCCTATTGCTTGCGCTCGTCGCCTCTCTCGCCCCCGCGGCGTCGGCCGCCCCTGAACGGGAGCCCTATCATCTGGTGCCGGGAAGCTTGACGTCGGGCCGCGAGCCGGACGGCAACAGCATCTTCCTCGACGCTTCGCAGGGGCTGATCCTGATCGACACCGGCCGCCATCCCGAGCAGCAGGCGCGGCTGATCGCTCATGCGCGCAGCGTCGGCAGGCCGATCGCAGCCATCGTCAACACCCATTGGCACCTCGATCACAGCGGCGGCAATGCCGAGATCAAGGCGGCCTATCCGCGGGCGAAGCTCTATGCGAGCAGGGCCGTCGAAGGCGCGCTCAAGGGCTTTCTGCCGCGCAGCCGCGCCGAGGCGGAACGCTACCTCGCATCCGGCCGGGCGACGCCCGGCCAGGCGGCCGACATGCGGCTGGATTTCGCGGCGATGGACGCGCCGCAATTCCTCCGGCCGGACGTGCCGATCACGCGCTCGTCCCACATGAAGCTCGCCGGGCGGCCGTTGCAGGTTAATCTCGCGCGCTATGCCGCGACCGAAGGCGATGTCTGGGTCTACGATCCCGCCACCCGCACCGTCTTCGCCGGCGATCTCGTCGTCCCCCTGGTTCCGTTCCTCGACACCGCCTGCCCGGAAGGATGGCGGCGTGCGCTCGAGCATATCTCGGCGACACCCTTCACGACGCTCGTTCCCGGCCATGGCGATCCGATGACGCACGCCCGCTTCGAAATATGGCGGCGGGCTTATGGCAGGCTGCTCGACTGCGCCGCCTCCAGCCGCAGCCGCGATGCCTGCGTGGCGCAGTGGAAGGCGGATGCGGCGCCCTTCATCCCCGCCGGTTCTGAGGTCGATTCAATGGCGGCATATTATGTGGACGCGCGTCTCCGGGCGAAGCCGGAGGAGAGACAGCGTTACTGCCCGGGCGGTGCCGGCTAACGCCTATCGGCCGCCGGGCGCCGTTCCATCCCCTGCCGGAGAGGGAGGGGCGGCGCCCGCCGCCCGCGCCTGCTCGATCATCCTCAGCCTTTCCTCGATCGCGCCGCGCCAGAGGGCGCCGGGCGGGGCATGGGCGAGGAGATCCCGCCAGACCCGCTCCGCCTCGTCGAGATGCCCGCCCTGGGCGAGAGCGAGGCCGTAGAAGAATTTGGGGCCGGGATGGTCGGGCGCGAGCGCGGCGGCGCGGCGGAAAGCGAGCTCGGCGGCCGGGCTCATCAGGCCGCCGCCGTGGATGACGAGCGCATTGCCGAGGCCGACCCAGAGGTCGGCGTCGTTGGGATGCGCCTTCAACGCGGCCTCGATGATCTGGGCGGCGCCTTCGGTGTCGCCCTCGCGATTATAGGCGTCGGCGATGGTCAGCCAGCGGTCGGCGGTGTCGAAGCGGCCGAGCAGGTCCTGGCGGATCTTGGCGAACTCGCTGTCGGGAAGGCCGCGATGCTCGGGCGGGCGGTGCGGGCTGCCGGCAAGCCCGGGACGGCCCTGCCAGGCATAGCCGGCCAGCGCGAGCAGCAGCGCCGCGCCGAGGAACTGCAGGCCGGCGCGGTCGAGGCCGCCCATCCGCCAGAGCGCGATCAGCACCGCCAGCGCCATCGCCAGGACGAGCAGCCAGCCCATCAGGCGCTCCGCCGCCTGAAACGGCCGCGGGCGAGCCAGAAGCCGCCCAGCAGCAGGACGACCGGCGCGGCCCAGAGCGGCCAGGTGAGCGGCTCGACCGGCGGCTTGTAGCTCACCCAGGCGCCGTAGCGCTCGATCAGCCAGGCGCGCACCTGCTCGGGATTGCGCCCTTCGCGGATGCTTTCGCGGACGAAGGCGCGCATGTCGCCGGCCATTTCCGCGTCGCTGTCGGCGATCGACTGGCCCTGGCAGACGAGGCAGCGCAGAGTCTCCATCAGCGCCTTGGCCTTCGCCTCCTGCTTCGGATCCTCGAGCTGGGTATAGGCATAGCGCGCCGGCGGCAGGCTGGATTGGGCGAAAGCGGGGGCGGTGAGGAGGAGGCTGGCGATCAACACCAGTATGTTCCCCGGCGGAAGCCGGGGCCCAGTACGGCGGCGGAACTGGGCCCCGGCCTTTGCCGGGGAACAGAGGGACAGGGGTGCCCGCCACAGCCTCATTTCGCCGCCTCATATGCGCGGACGATGTCGTCCACCTCTTCCGGCCTGATATCGCCGATATGCTGGAGACGGATCACGCCCTTGCCGTCGATGATGTAGCTCTCCGGAACCCCGGACGAGCCGAGGTCGAACTGCACCCGGCTCTGCGGATCGGAGCCGATCCGGTCGAACGGATCGCCCCATGTGGCGAGGAAGGCGGCGACGTCCTCGCCGCGGTCGCGCACCGCGATGCCGTCGATCGGGACGCCGCGCCGCTTCAACGCCAGCAGCTGCGGCGCCTCCGCCTTGCAGGGCAGGCACCAGCTGGCGAAGACGTTGACCAGCCGCGGCCGGCCGCTGTGCAGGTCGGCCAGCGTCAGCCCCGGATGGCCCGGCACCGCCGCCTGCAGCGCGAAGTCCGGCATGGCCTTGCCGATCATCTGCGACCGGATGTTGTGGTCGTCGCCATGGCGCAGGCCGACCACCACCATCGCCACGAACAGCAGGAACAGGCCGAGCGGCAGCCAGAAGACGAGCCGCCTCACGCGTAGGCCTCCTCTTCCCGCCGCGCCCGCCAGCCGCGCAGGACGCGGCCGATCAGGGCGAGGAAGCCGCCAAAGGCGATCATCGCGCCGCCGAGCCAGATCAGTGTGACGAACGGCTTCCACCAGAGGCGCAGCTGCCACCGCCCCTGCTCGTCCGGCTTGCCGATCACCGTGTAGAGCTGGCCGTCCGGCCTGGTGGCGATGGCGCTCTCGTTGGTCTCGGTCGGCGGCGCGCTGAACATCCGCGCCTGCGGCTTGAGGATGAGGGGGGCGCCGCCGCCGCGGCGGGCGCTGAGCGTCGCCTCGACCGCGGTCCAGTTCGGCCCGGCGATCGGCGTCACGCCGTCGAACCTGACGTCATAGGGGCCGACCGAGACGGTCTCGCCCGGCCGCGCCGC
>JAXDOV010000131.1:0-19778 GCA_034668705.1 Sphingomonadales bacterium | reverse complement strand
CGCCCGCCAGGTCGACGCCGACATCGTCTGGCAGGAATGGCAGGTCGCCGGTCAGGCGCGGCAGCTCGCCGCGGACCTGATCATGGGGGCGCGCAGCCGGCCGGTCTATGCCGCCGCTTTCGCCTTGCTCGCCGAGCGCAACCTGACGCTGGAGCAGGCGCTCGCCGCACGCAACGTCACCCTCGTCACCGTCGCGCCCGACCGGGTCGCGCTGCAAAATGCCCGAACCGCGCTGAACGCGCTCGACCAACGGCAATTGTCGCTGATGCACCAGCTCGACGCCTTGCTCGGGCTGACGCCGGACGTGGTCGTGCCTCTGGCCGCGACGGTCGATCTGCCGCCGTTCGATCCGGCGGCGATCCGCGCCGAGCTCCCCACCTTGCCCGACCGCCGGCCCGATCTGCTCGCCTTGCGCATGGGCTATGCCGCGGCCGACGAGAATGTCCGCCAGGCGATCCAGTCGCAATTCCCCGACCTCATCCTCGGCGGCGTCGTCGCCAGCGACAATAGCCGCGTGATCAACGGCGGCCCCAATATCAACATCGGCCTGCCGATCTTCGACCGCAACCAGGGCAATGTCGCCATCGCCAACGCGACCCGCGCCCAGCTTCACGACGATTATTCGGCGCGTCTCGCCACCACGATCGGCCAGGTCGGCGCGATGCTGGCCGAGATGGAGCAGCTCTCCGCCCAGCTGGCGGCGGCGCGGCGCGATCTGCCGGCGGCCCGGCTCGCCGCCGAACGCGCCCAGCGGGCGTTCGGCGCCTCCAACCTCGACGAGCGCGCTTATGTCGAGCTCGTCACCAACCGCTTCGCCAAGGAGGAGGAAATCATGACGCTGGAGCTGGCGCTTCTCGACCGCCGGATCGCCGTGCAGACCCTGGTGGGGAGCGGGCTTCCCATCGTCGAGCTGTCGGCCTTCCCGCCCGACGGGCCGCGGCGGTGAGCGCGGCCCGGTTTTCCCTGGCCGCGCTCGCGGCTCTCGCCGGGTGCAGCGGCGGGTCTCCCCAGCCCGCCGCCGCCCCTGTGCCGAGCGTGCTCGTCACCGTCCAGCATCCCCAGCGCGGCACCCTTCCCGCCATGATCAACGCTTATGGCAGCGCCGGACCGGCGCTCAACGGCGCGGTGACGCTCAGCGTCGCCCAGCCGGGCCAGGTCATGCAGCTGGCGGTGACGAACGGGGCCGCGGTGCGGTCCGGCCAGAAGCTCGTCACCTTCGCCACCGCGCCGACCTCGCGCAGCGTCTATCAGCAGGCGGCGAACGCGCTCGCCGCGGCGCAGAAGCAGCGGTCGACGATCGCCCTGTTGCTGTCCCAGCAGCTCGCCACCCACGACCAGCTGGTCCAGGCCGAAAAAATGGTCGCCGACGCGGCCGCTTCGCTCGCGGCGCTGCGCGCCGAGGGCGCGGGCCAGGCGGTGCGGATCCTGTCGGCGCCGTTCGACGGCATCGTCACGCTCGTCTCGGTCGCGCAGGGCGACCGCACCCAGCCCGGCGCGCCCCTCGTCACCGTCGCGCGCGCCAGCGGCATCGTCGTCACCGTCGGCGTCGACCCCTCGGAACGGCCCCGGCTCCGGCCCGGGCTCCCGGCCAGCCTCCAGCGCCTCTCGGGCGGCGGGGCGATCGCCGGCAGCGTCCTTCGCGTCGACAGCGCGCTCAACCCGCGCACGCGGATGATCGACGTCGATCTCTCCTTCCCGGCCGGTCTGCTGCTGCCCGGCGAGGCGATGCGGGTCGCGATCCAGGTCGGCCAGGTCTCGGGCTGGCTCGTGCCGCACCGGGCGGTGGTCACTGCCAACGGCCCGGCGCGAGTCTTCCAGGTGGTCGCCGGCAAGGCGAGGAAGGTGCCGGTCGCGGTGACGGTCAGCACGCCCCAGACCGACGTGGTCGAGGGCGCGATCCAGCCGGGCCGGCTGCTGATCGTCGACGGCGCCTATCAGGTCGCGGACGGCGACGCGGTGCGGGCCGCGCCGCGATGAACGTCGAAAGGCTGCTGCGCACGCAATCGCGGGCCTTCGTCGTCATCGCCATCGCGATGGCGCTGGCCGGAATCGTCGCCGCGATGTCGCTGCCGATCGGACTCTTCCCCCAGGTCTCCTTCCCGCGCGTCGTCGTCGACCTCGACGCCGGCAGCCGCCCGGCGGACCAGACCGCCTTGCTCGTCACCCGCCCCGTCGAGGAAGCCATCCGCACCATCCCCGGCGTGCAGGGGGTGCGATCGGACACCAGCCGCGGCTCGGCCCAGATCTCGATCGACTTCGGCTGGGGCCGCGACATGGTGGCGAGCACCCTTTTGGTCGATTCCGCGCTCGCCCAGACCCTCGCGACGCTGCCGCCGGGCACGCGCTACGACGTGCGGCGGATGGACCCGACCGTGTTTCCGATCATCTCTTACGCTTTGGTCTCGGACAGCGCCGATCCGGTCGCGCTGCAGGACCTCGCGCGCTATCAGATCACGCCTCTGCTTTCGTCCATCCCCGGCCTCGCCCGCGTCGCGGTGCAGGGCGGCGAGACCGCCGAGGTGCAGGTGCTCGCCGATCCGCACCGGCTGGCGGACCACAATCTGGCGATGACCGACCTCGCCGCCGCGATCCGCGCCGGCAACGTGCTGAGCTCCGTCGGCCAGGTGCAGGATCGCGGGCGGCTGTCATTGGTCGTCGCCGACCGTTCCGTCATCAACGCCGCGCAGATCGCCGAGATCGTCGTCCGCGCCGACCCGGCAGGGGTGGTGCGGGTGGGCGACGTCGCCACCGTGCAGGACGGCGTCACCCCGCGCTGGCAGCGAATCGTCGAGGACGGCAAGCCGGCCGTCCTGTTCAACGTCTACGAGCAGCCCGACGGCAATGCGGTCCAGATCGCCGCCGCGGTGCGGCAGAAGCTCGACGGCTTCGCGCTGCCGCCGGGCGTCAGGCTGGTCAATTGGTACGACCAGAGCGTGCTGGTCACCCAATCGGTGGCGAGCGTGCGCGACGCGGTGATGATCGGCCTGGTGCTCGCCGCTCTGGTTCTGCTCTGGTTCCTGCGCAGCTGGCGGGTGACCCTGGTCGCGGTGATCGTGGTGCCGGCGACGCTGGCCGCGACGATGATGGTGCTGAGCGCGCTCGGCATGAGCTTCAACATCATGACCCTGGGCGGCATCGCCGCCGCGGTCGGCCTGCTGATCGACGACGTCATCGTCATGGTCGAGCATATCGCCCGCCGCGCCGGCACTACCGGTCCGGACGGCGAGCCCAATGGCGAAGCGGCGGTGCTGCCGGCGGCGCACGAATTCATGGCGCCGCTCGCCGGCTCGAGCCTCGCCACCCTGATCGTGTTCCTGCCTTTGTCCTTCCTGACCGGCGTCACCGGCGCCTTCTCCAAGGCGCTGTCGGTGACGATGGCGGCGGCGCTCGCCATCTCCTGGGCGATGACCGCGTTCGTCGTGCCGGTGCTGGTGCGACGCCTCGTCGACTTCCGCCGCTGGCGCGATCCCGGCGAGGCCGGCGAAGGCGCGCTCGCCCACGTCCACGACCGCGCGCTCGACGGGCTCGCCCGCCGCCCCTGGCTGCTCGCCCTCATCGCCGTGCCGGTGCTGGCGATCGGCTATATCGGCTATTCCAAGGTGCCCACCGGCTTCATGCCCAAGGTCGACGAGGGCGGCTTCATCATCGATTATTTCACCGCGCCCGGCACCTCGCTCACCGAGACGAGCCGCGAGGTGGGCCAGATCGACGCGATGCTCCTCGCCAATCCGGACGTCGCCACCTTCTCGCGGCGGCTCGGCACGGGCCTCGGCGGCAATCTCGGGCAGAGCTACCACGGCGATTATTTCGTCCGCCTGAAGCCGTCGCACAGCAAGCCCACCGACGCGATCGCCGCCGAGGTCGCCGACCAGGTCGCCGCCAGGGTGCCCGGAGTCCGGGTCGAGGTCGCCCAGCTGATGGAGGATCTGATCGGCGACCTGACGGCGGTGCCGCAGCCGATCGAGATCAAGCTCTATTCGTCGGACCCGTCGGTGCTGCGCGGCGAGGCGATGAAGGTCGCCGCCCTGATCCGCCGCATCGCCGGCGTCACCCAGGTCAAGGACGGCGTCCAGCTCGCCGGCGACGCGCTCGACGTGCATGTCGACCCGGTCCGCGCCGGGGTCGAGGGAATCGCCCCGGCCGACGTCGAGACGCAGCTTTCGGCGCAGCTTACCGGCATCGTCGCCACCTCGCTGCCGCAGGCGACGAAGGCGGTCGACGTCCGCGTCCGTCTGCCGGACGCAATGACGATCGGTCAGGCCGAGCTGGCTGTGCTGCCGATCCGCGGCGCCGACGGCCACGTCTTCCCGCTGTCGCGGGTCGCGACGATCGAGCCGGTCACCGGCCAGCCGCAGATCAGCCGCGAGAATCTGGCGCCGATGATCGCCGTGACCGGGCGCATCGTCGGCCGCGGCATGGGCGCGGCGATCGCCGACGTGAAGACCGCGCTCGCCAGGCCCGGCACGCTGACGCCCGGCGTCCGCTACGAGCTGGGCGGCCTCTACCAGCAGCAGCAGATCGCCTTTGCCGGCCTCACCAGGGTGTTCGGCGCGGCCCTGATCGCCGAATTGGTGCTGCTGCTCATCCTCTATCGCCGCTTCTGGCTGCCGGTGATCATCATCGGCTGCTCATTGCTGTCGACGACGGCGGTGTTCACCGCTTTGTGGCTGACCGGCGTCGACCTCAACATCACCGCCCTGATGGGGATGACGATGATCATCGGCATCGGCACCGAGATGGCGATCTTCTACGTCTCCGAGTTCGAGGAGCTGTCGCAGCACATGCCGCCGGTCGCGGCGACCCGCGAGGCCAGCCGCAACCGCCTGCGGCCGATCACCATGACTACCCTGGCGGCGATCCTGACGCTGACGCCGCTCGCTTTGGCGATCGGCCAGGGTTCGGGCATCCAGCAGCCGCTCGCCATCGCCATCATCGCCGGCCTGCTGCTCCAATATCCGCTGGTCCTGCTGGCGATGCCCACGCTGGTCCGCCTGACCCTCCCGAAAGCCGACCGCCAAGCGGCGACCGAAGCCCCGCCGCCGGACGAGCCTCCGCTGCCGGCCGGGGCGCCCGCCTGAGGAATTCGGCGCGCGTTACCGATGCGTAAGATTCCCGCCACCGGGCGGAATGGGGCCGTGGCGTAGCTCAGCGCGCCGCTAAGCGCGCACCAGGACAGAGAGCATGCCTGACCAGCAAATTCCCGATCGACGGCAACATGCCGTCCTGCCCGCCCCGCCTCCGTCAGGACCGGGTCTGGCCCGGCGCGGCCGCTTCAGCAGCTGGCCCTTCCTCGTGCGGCTGGTCCGCTGGTCCACCCGCCACGACCGCTCGGCCGATCCCGACCGCGTGGCGCGCATGGGCTGGCTGAGGGCGGCGGTGCTCGGCGCCAATGACGGCCTGGTCTCGGTCGCCAGCATCGTCGTCGGCGTGGCCGCGGGCTCGGGAAGCCAGAATCACGTGCTCCTCTCGGGCATTGCCGGCCTCGTCGCCGGCGGCATGTCGATGGCGGCCGGCGAGTTCGTCTCGGTCAGCTCCCAGGCCGATGCCGAGAAAGCCGAGCTCGCCCGCGAGGCCGAGGATCTGCGGACCCGGCCGGATTTCGAGCTGGACCAGCTTGCCGACATCTATGTCGCCCGTGGGGTCGAGCCCGGGCTGGCGCGGGAAGTCGCCGCCCAGATGACGCGCCGCGACGCCCTCGGCGCCCATGCCCGGGACGAGCTCGGCCTCTCCGAGGCCCTGGCGGCGCGGCCGCTGCAGGCGGCCTTCGCTTCGGCCCTCAGCTTCACGATGGGCGGCGCGGTGCCGCTGCTCGCCGCCCTGATCCCGGATGCGGCCCTGATGGCGGCCTCGGTAACGCTGGCGACCCTGCTGTGCCTGGCCCTGCTCGGCGCGATCGGTGCGCGGCTGGGCGGCGCAAGGGCCGGCAAGGCGGTCTGGCGCGTCACCTTCTGGGGGGCGCTGGCGATGGCCGGCACCGCCGGGGCCGGCAGCCTGTTCGGCGCGCTCGTCCAATAAGCCTGCGCCTTTGCCGCGGGAGGGACACCCTCAGACGTTCGCCGGGATGCTGCCCCCTTCGCTCACCCAATCCTGGATCTCGGCCGCCTGGGCCTGCCGGGCGTCGAGCGCCCGCCGGCGATAGATCGCCACCAATTGCAGGTGCGCGCGGCGGGCGGCGGGGTGGATCGCCTCGTCCGCCCACCGCGCCTCGGCCTCGGCCCGGACGAGGCAATAGCCCGCCTCGTCCTCCGCGGCGCGGCGTGACGGGAATTCGTGCGCGTCATGGACCAGCCGCGCTCCGGCAGGCCGCTCGCCTGGTGCAGGCCCGGTCTCGTCGACTAATACGAACATGTTGCGCAAGGCTGGCTGAGCCATTTCCGTCTCCGCTTCCGGGTTGCAGATCCTGTTATGGCGGGCGGCGCCTGACCCCGGCGTAGCGGCCCGATTACCGATCATTCATCTTCCGCCTAACGCCCGATCGTGCCGCCGAACGCGGCATAGGGCCGGTTCGGCGGCAAAGCCGGGGCGGAGACCGGAACGACGGCGCGGATGGCGCAGCGTCCGCCGCCGGTGACGACGGCCGATGCGGTGCGGAACCCGCCGCCGGGCGGCGTCGCGAGGGCGATATCGACAGCCCTGGCGAGCGGCCGGCAGGGCGCGGCAAGGTCGAGGCGATACCAGTCGCCGGCCGCATCCTCGACATAGACGGTGCGGCCGTTCGGAACGGTCCAGCTCATCACGTCGCTGACGGCAAGGCGGTCCGGGCTCGCCGCCGGCGCCGCGGCCGGCGGCGTCGCATAGGCGGCCGCGGCGGTCAGGCCGCACGTCAGGCCGCACAGGGCGCCGGCCGCGATCACGATCCTGTTCTTCATGGCGTGACTCCTCGAGATTGTCCGTCGCCCGCACTAACCCGCGGCCGCCGCGCGGAGCATGGCCTGGCGATGAACTCTCCGTCATCTCCGCGCCCGCCGGACATGACCGATTTGTCACGAGACACACGGCACGCCGAAAGCTGCGCTGCGCCATGACCGGATCATGCGGCGCGGCCTTTCCGCCGCCTGGTCGCGAAAGGAACGGAAAATGGACATCGGTATCGTCGGCCTCGGCCATATGGGCTCGGCCATTGCGGACAATCTGCTCCGTGCCGGACATCGCTTGACAGTGTGGAATCGCGGCCCCGAAAAAGCGGCGCCGCTGGTCGAGGCGGGCGCCACTCTCGCCAGGACCCCCGGCGATGCGGCGGCGGGCGATTTCGTCATCACCATGCTGGCCGACGACGATGCCGTCGACGCGGTCGTCCGCGGCGAAGGCGGCCTGCTCGCCGCCGCAGGAAAGGCCCTCCATGTCTCGATGAGCACGATCGGCCCGCAATTCGTCGCCGGCCTCGCTCGCGCTCATGCCGAGGCCGGCCGTGCGTTCGTCTCGGCGCCGGTCTTCGGCCGCCCGGACATCGCCCGCACCGGCAAGCTGTTCATCGCCGCCGCCGGGGCGCCGGGCGATCTCGCCGCCTGCCGGACGCTGTTCGAGGATATGAGCCAGCGCGTCTTCATCGTCGGCGACGCGCCTGAGGTCGCGAATCTCGTCAAATTGTGCGGCAATTTCATGATGCTGTCGGCGATCGAGGCGCTGGCCGAGGCGATGGTCCTGGCCGAACGCGGCGGCGTCGCCCGCGCCGACCTGCTCGAGATCCTGACCGGCACCCAGTTCGACGCGCCGGTCTATCGCAATTACGGCCAGATCCTCGTCGAGAAACGCTTTCGCCCGGCCGGCTTTCCGGCGCCGCTCGCGCTCAAGGACCTGGACCTGGCGAGCGACGCGGCGGGCTCGGCGCGAGTGCCGATGCCCGTGCTCGGCATCCTGCGCGACCATCTCCTCACCGCGATCGCGCGCGACGGCGCGGATGTGGATTGCACCGCCATCGCCGAATCCGTCGCCGCCGCGGCGGGGATAGAGAGCGAGGCGGCCGCGGCATGAGCCGGGACGTCCGCCGGCGGCGAACATGAAACATCCTTCCCCGCTCATGACCCGTAACCACGGCAGCCGGAGCCGGCCGGGGCGCCGCGGCAGGATGGCCGCGGCGCTGTTGGTGGGCGTCAGCGCCTGCGCGCTCGCTTTCGCGCTGGTCGAGCGGCAGGCCGGCCTCGTGCTTCCGGCCGATCGCAGCGAAGAAGCGGCGGTCGTCGTCGACGAAAGGGTCGGGGCGACGGTCGAGCGGCTCGACGGCGGCACGGCGCGGAGCCTCGGCATCTCGCCGCGGGAACGGGGCCTCGTCGTCACCAGCCTCGCCATGGACGGTCCGGCCGCGCAGGCGGGCGTCCGCGCGAGCGACGTCATCGTGCGAATCGGCGCGACTCCGGTCGCTTCGCGCGCCGCCGCCGCCGCCGCGCTGCAGCGGGCGCGGCCCCCCGTCACACTAACGCTGAACCGGCGCGGCCATTATGCTATGGTGCGCCTGCCGATGTCCCGCACCCCTGCGGAACAAGGAGGCGGGCCATGACGAAGAAGATCCTGGTGGTGGAGGACGACGCCACCACGGCGGACTATATCGCCAAGGGCCTCGTCCAGAACGGCTATGTCGTCGATCGCGCGGCGGACGGCCTGGACGGCCTCTTCCACGCCGTCAACGCCCCCTATGCGGCCGTCATCCTCGACCGCATGCTGCCCGGCATGGACGGCCTCGCCGTGCTCGCCGCGATCCGCGCCGCGGGCTCGGACACGCCCGTCATCATCCTCTCGGCGCTGGGATCGACCGACGAAAGGGTCAAGGGCCTGAAGGCGGGCTCGGACGATTATCTGGTCAAGCCCTTCGCCTTTTCGGAGCTGCTGGCGCGGCTCGAAGTGCTGCAGCGGCGCGGCGCCGCGCATGCCGCGCCGGTCGTCACCGGCCTGACCTGCGCCGACCTCAGCATGGATCTCCTCTCGCACCGCGTCGAGCGGGCCGGGCTCCGCATCGACCTCCAGCCGCGCGAGTTCCGGTTGCTCGAATTCCTGCTCCGCCATCAGGACCAGGTCGTCACCCGCACGATGATGCTGGAGGAGGTGTGGGACTATCATTTCGATCCCGGCACCAACGTCATCGACGTCCATATCAGCCGGCTGCGCAAGAAGATCGACGAGGCGGCGGCGGTGCCGCTGCTCCACACCGTCCGCGGCGTCGGCTACAAGCTGAGCCAAGCCGCTTGAGACGGCCGCGGGGATCGCGCCTGGCCCGGTCCACGACGGCGCGTTTCGTCCTGCTCTACCTCGCCCTCAGCCTGCTCGGTGCGCTGCCGGTCCTGCTCTTCGTCTATCAGCAGACGGACCGCGTCGTCACGAAGAGCTATCAGGTCACGGTCGCGGACCGCGAGGCCATCCTCGTGGAGACCCAGCGGACCGGCGGCATCCCGGCGCTGGCCCAGTCGGTGCGGGAGCGGATCGCGAGCGGCGCCGCCGCCCACGGCGTCTTGCTGCTGGTCGATCCGGCGGGCCGCAAGCTGGCCGGCAACATGCAGGCCTGGCCGCCGACCCTGCGCGAGCCGACGGACTGGGTGCAGATGCGCCTCTACCGCGACGGGCATGAAGAGCCGGAGATGTTCGGGCTGCAGACGGTTCATTTCCCGTCCGGACATCGGCTGCTCGTCGGCACGGTCGTCGACGACCGCGCGCGGTTGCGGGATGCGCTCGCCATCGCCCTCGCCGGCGCCTTGATCCTGGCGCTGCCGATCGGCCTTGCCGGCAGCCTCGTTCTGGTTGGTTTCGTGAACCGGCGCGTCCGCGCGATCGACGGCGTGGCCGCGCGCATCGCCGCCGGCGATCTCAGCCGGCGCGTCGAGACGCGCGACACGAACGAGCCGTTCGATCGGCTCGGTGGGTCGCTCAACGCCATGCTGGCGCGGATCGAGGCGCTGGTCGAGGAGCTTCGTCTCGTCACCGACGCCTTGGCGCACGACCTCCGCTCGCCGCTGATGCGGATCCGGGCCAGCCTCGACAAGGCGGCCGACGAGCTCGCCGGCAATCCGGGGGAACCGGCGATCAAGGCGATCGCGCAGGAGATCGAGGGGATGCTGCGCATGACCGCCGGCACGCTCGAGATCAGCCGCACCGAAGCCGGCATCGGCCGGGAGAATTTCGCGGGTTTCGATCTCGGCGCGCTGATCCACGACCTGTGCGAGATGTATCACCCGCTGGCCGAGGAGCATGGCGTCTCGATCACGGTCGAGAAACCGCCGGCCCTGAGCTATTTCGGCAATCGCGAGATGATCGGCCAGGCGGTTTCCAATCTCGTCGACAATGCGATCAAATATGGCGCCCGCGGCGGCGTCATCCAGATCGGCGCCGAGGACGACGGATCCGCGGTGCGTCTCTGGGTCGCCGACCGCGGCGCCGGCATTGCGGCGGAGCGGCGGGAGGAGGCGCTGCGCAAATATGGGCGGCTCGACGATTCCCGCACGACCGACGGCAGCGGCCTCGGTCTCGCCCTGGTCCGGGCGGTCGCCCGGCTCCACGGCGGCGACCTCCGACTCGAGGACAATGCGCCCGGGCTGCGCGCCGTGATCGTGCTGCCCCGGCCTTAGAATCCAGTTCCCGGCGACCGAGGCGGGCCAGAAGATAAAGGTTTTGTCACGAAGCGCCCACGGCACGGAGAGCCGCCGGACGCCATAGGGGCCTTGCGTGGATCGTTCCGGGGGCCCCCCTGCCCGGGGCGATCCCGCACCCCTCTCCAGGCGAAACCGCAGCGAGGACAGACGACATGACCGAAGCATCGCGCGCAGCCTATCGCGACCTGCTGCATCCCCGCCTGGTCGGGCTGGGCGCCACCTTGCTGATCGCGGTCTTCGTGACCGATCTCCTCTACTGGCGGACCTTGCTGCCGGAATGGTCGACCTTCTCGATCTGGCTGCTCACGGGTGGCCTGGTGCTTGCCGCCTGGTCGGGCGTCGCCTTCGTCCTCGACTTGGTCCTGGGACATGTCCTGGCGGTCTCATGGGGCCGTTTCCTGGCGCTGACCGCCGCCGCCTTGCTCTCCTTCCTCAACGCCTTCATCCACAGCCGCGACGGCTACACCTCGGTGGTGCCGCAGGGCCTCGCTCTGTCGGCGATCGTCGCAATCCTCCTGCTCGTCATCGGCTGGCGCGGCTGGAGCGTCGGCACGGCGCGTCCCGCCCGCCTGGCCGCCCCGCCGCGCGCCGCCGCATCGATGGCGCCCCCGCCTTTGGAAGGAACCGGCCGATGACCCCCACCTCCCGCCGCACGATCCCGGCGCTCGCCGGCCTCCTCGCTTTGGCCGCCTGCGGCCGCGACCCGGCGCCGCCGAGCACGCAATATGGCGCCAACCCCGCTTTGCCGGCGCCGCAGCAATATGTCCTGCCGCCGACGCGGATCGCAACGCCGGTGGGCTGGGGACGGACCGGGACTCCGGCCGCCGCGGCCGGGCTCGCGGTGCGCGCCTTCGCCACCGGCTTCGAGCATCCGCGTCAGGTCTACACCCTGCCGAACGGCGACGTGCTCGTGGTCGAGACCAACGGCCCGGCCGCGCCGATCAACCGCCCCAAGGACTGGCTGTTCGGCTTCTTCCAGGGCCTGGCCGGCTCGGGCGCGCCCGGCGGCAACCGCATCACCCTGCTGCGCGACGCGAATGGCGACGGCCAGCCCGAGCTCCGCACCATCTTCCTCGACCATCTCAACGCCCCGTTCGGCGTGACCCTGGTCGGAGACCAGCTCTACGTCGCCGACACCGACGCGCTGCTGCGCTTTCCCTACGTGACCGGAGAGACGCGGATCGCGGCGCCGGCGGTGAAGGTCACCGACCTTCCGGCGGGCACGATCGACCATCACTGGACGAAGAGCCTGACGGCGAGCCCGGACGGATCGAAGCTCTATGTCGGCGTCGGCTCCAACAGCAACATCACCGAGAACGGCATCGACGCGGAGGACGACCGCGCCGCGATCTGGGAGATCGACCGCGCCACCGGCTTCAAGCGCATCTTCGCCTCGGGCCTGCGCAATCCGACCGGCATCGCCTTCGCGCCGGGGACGAACACCCTGTGGGCGGTCGTCAACGAGCGGGACGAGATCGGCCCGAACCTGGTCCCGGACTATCTGACCTCGGTCCGCCGCAACGCCTTTTACGGCTGGCCCTATTCCTATTACGGCCAGCATGTGGACGTCCGCGTCCAGCCGCAGCGGCCGGACCTCGTCGCCAGCGCCATCCCGCCCGATTACGCCCTGAGCTCGCACGTCGCGCCGCTCGGCATGGTCTTCAGCACCGGCACGAGCCTGCCCGCCCGCTATCGCGGCGGCGTGTTCGTGGGCGAGCATGGCAGCTGGAACCGGATTCCGCTCAACGGCTACAAGGTGGTCTACGTCCCCTTCCAGGGCGGCCGGCCGAGCGGCCCGCCGCAGGACGTCGTCACCGGCTTCCTGACCCCCGACGGCAAGGCCCGCGGCCGCCCGGTCGGCGTCGCGCTCGATCGCACCGGCGCGCTGCTGATCGCCGACGACGTCGGCAATGCGGTCTGGAGGGTCGGACCCGCCGCCGCGCCGCCCGCCGTGGTCGCAGCCAGATAAGGCACCATCAAGGGATCTCGCTCGGCAACGGTCGGTCCCTCGCCGGGATCGGCCCGGGCACCCGGGCGCTCGACCGGCTGCAATGCGCGAGATCGACTTCGATCCTGCAGCGGTCCGATGAATCATCCGTAACGGTCCGGCCACCGCGCCGGCGCGCCCCGCGGCCTAGAGCCGCCACAACCGCGACTTTCGCGGCCCAACCCAAAGGAGAAATGCTCATGTTCCGTCACGCTTCGCACAAGCTGCGCCGCGCCTTGCTCGCCGCCGCCGCCGTCGCCGCTTCATTGCCGCTCGCCGCCGCCGGGGCCGCCTCCGGCGCGACCATGTCGAAGACCGAGCAGATGCTTGCCGCGGCCGGCTTCCAGGCGATGCCGGCGAACACACCCGAGCGGCAGACCGACCTGACCAGGCTGAAGGCGCGGAAACTGGTCGCGCAGCCGCACGGCAACGGCTTCACCTACGTCTATGCCGATCCCAAGGGCTGCGCCTGCCTCTACATGGGCGATGCCGCCGACTATCAGGCCTACCAGCAGCTGGCGCAGCAGCGGAAGATCGCCCAGCAGAACGCCGATGCGACCGCGTTCGCCGACATGAACTGGAATGCGTGGGGCCCCTATGGCGGCTGGGGCTGGCAGGGTCCGGCCTTCGTGCATAGCGGCGGGTTCGGTCGTCGCGGCGGATTTGGCGGCGGCTTCGGCGGCGGCTTCGGCGGCCATGGCGGCTCGGGCCAGCATGGCCAGCATGGCGGCCAACATGGCGGTCACTGACCGCAACGCTTGAGAGAAGGAGCATGCGCAAGCTCGCCATCACCTCTGCGGCTCTGGCCCTCTTCCTGGTCGCGGCCTGCAACGGCGATCCGGATGCGAAGTGGGACGGTCCGCCGCATGCCGCCGCCCGGGCCGCTCTGGCCCGGGCGCCGGCCACGCCGGCATCGCCCCCGCTCCAGGCGGCGGAGCCGTTCGAGGCGCTGACCGGGACCGCCTTCTCCGCCGCGCCGCCTGGGCCGGTGGACGAGCTGGCGACCTCATTCAGCGACTGGCCCGTCCCCTGAGCCTCCGCCCGAGACTCGCAGCCGGGCTTCGGCCTGACCGGACGGAGCCCGGCGCCGCCCCGGCTGCCGCATATCGGCCCACGCATAGGGCCAAGGGAGGATTGCGGCGAACCGGACGGCACCGAGCGAATGTCCGCGCCGGATCGCGGTCTGGCGAATCACCCGCGCAGGCCATAGGACGAAGCGCCGCACCCTTCCCGCCGCGGCGCGATCACGAACCGGCATCGGACACGATATTGCTTTCCATCACCCGCACTTCCAGGCTCGCCCCGCTGTCGGGGAGCAAGCCGAAGCAGATCGTGCTCCTGCTGCACGGCTACGGCTCGAACGGCGACGACCTGATCTCGCTGGCGCCGCACTGGCGGCAGGCCCTGCCCGATGCGATCTTCCTCGCTCCCGACGCGCCGGAGCGCTGCCCGGGCGGCTTCGGCGGCTGGCAATGGTGGGACCTGGCGTCGCTCACCCCGCAGGCTTTGGCATCGGGCGCCGAAGCGGCCGCGCCGGTGCTCGACGCCTATATCGACGCGCAGCTGGAGGAACATGGCCTCGACGAAGCCGATCTGGCCATGGTCGGCTTCAGCCAGGGCACGATGCTGGCCTTGCATGTCGGCTTGCGGCGGCAGCGCCAGATCGCCGCCATCCTCGGCTATTCGGGCAAGCTGACCGGAGCAGCCGCCCTCGAGCCCGTCAGCCGGCCGCCCGTGCTCCTGATCCACGGCTCGGCCGACCAGGTGATCCCCGTCGCCGCGCTGCATGAGGCGAAGGCGGCGCTGGAGCGTCTTCACATCCAGGTCGAAGCCCATGTCTGCCCGGGTCTGGGCCACAGCGTCGATCCCACGGGCCTGCGCCTCGGCGGCGACTTCGTGCGGCGAAATCTGGGTGCGTGACGCTTCGTTGTCACAAAGGCGGTCGCCATCTTCCCTATGCCGGACCGGGCCGGCACATCGGCGAACGGATGAGGTGCCTTCGCGATGCGGAAAATAGTGCTGACGACGATCGGCACGCTCGGCGATCTCCATCCCTTCATCGCGCTTGCCGTGGAGCTCGGGAAGAAGGGCTTCCGGCCGGTCCTGGCCGTGGCCGAGGACCAGCTCGCCAAATCGCGCGCGGCCGGGATCGAGGCGGTCGCGGTGCTGCCCAGCTTCGAAGCGATCGGCGCCAGGATGGGCCTGAGCCACGACGACGCCGTCCGCCGCATCATGGGCGATCAGCGCCACATGCTCGAGCAGGTGCTGCTGCCGTCGCTCTCCTCCTGCGCCGAGGCGCTGGACGCGGCCGCCGTTGGCGCCGAGGCGATCGTCGCCTCGATCTTCGTGTTCGCGGCGCCGATCGTCGCCGAGAAACGCGGCGTCCCGCTCGTCTCCGCCGTGCTCCAGCCGATGGCGATGCTCTCGGCCTGTGATCCGCCCCGCACGCCGGATTTCTGGATGATGAAGCACCCGCCGGTCGGCGCCGCCGGCGCGTGGTGGAACCGCGCCGTCTATGCCGCCGGCCGGCTCATCCTCCATCATCGCTACGCGCGGCAGATCGACGCCGTGCGCGCCGAGCACGGGCTCGCGCCGGAGGGCGGCAAGCTGATGTTCGATGCGGCCAGAGAGGCGGTGCTGACCCTGTGCTGCTACTCGCCCCTGTTCGGGCCGCTGCCGCCCGACGCGCCCGCCAACACGCGGATCGTCGGCTTTCCCATCTTCGACAGCCAGTGCGGCGGCGAGGCCGCGCTCGACCCCGCACTGGCGGCTTTCCTCGCCGCCGGCCCGCCGCCGATCGTCTTCACGCTCGGCACCCTCGCCGTCAGCGACGCCGGCAATTTCTATGTGGAAGCCGCCGAGACCGCGCGGCGGCTCGGCGAACGCGCGGTGCTGCTGACCGGCCGCAACAGCGTAAATGCCGCGGGCGCCGACCTGTTCTGCTGCGCCTATGCGCCGCATTCCCTGGTCTTTCCGAAGGCGAGCGTCATCGTCCATCACGGCGGCGTCGGCACGACGGGCCAGGCCTTGCGGGCCGGCAAGCCGCAACTGGTCGTGCCGCATATGGGCGATCAGAACGACAATGCGCACCGGATCGAACGGATGGGCGTGGGACGCGCGCTGAAGGCCGGCCGCTTCACCGCCGATCGGGCGGCGCCGTTGATCGCCGACCTGCTGCCTGAGGATTCCTATCGGAAGGAGGCGGCCCGTATCGGCGCTTTGGCCCGCCTCGAGAACGGCGCCGCCGCCGCGGCTGCGGCGATCGAGGCCAGCCTCGGACGGCGTGCCTGCGATCGGGTGGCATAGAAAGCGTCGTCGTTTCGCTGCGCCGCCCGATACAGGCGCGCCGGATATAGCCCCAAGGCATGAAGATGAGCGCGAGCGAGAGCGGGACGATCCCGATCCTGTCCTCGCTCGATCGCGGCGAGCGCGCTCCGCGTCAGCGACACGTCGTGCGCGCCCCGTCTCCAGATGCCCGCAGAATCTGTTGCCTGCCTGCTTTGGAAAGAGCGGGCTAAGCATGCAGCTTTTCTGCTGGATGCGGCGCGGCCCGCGGTCCGCGGAAGAGGAGGGGGGACGGACTCGAGCTCGCAGGAGCTTTCGCGAAGCGAAGACGCACCAGCCAGAACAGCATGACTGCGAAAGGCGCGAATGCGAGGACGAACAGCGCCGGGGATCCGCGCACGACCCGAGGCAAGACGTCCTGCTGTCCGAGGAAGAAGGAGCCGGTCGCGATGAAGAAGGCGAAGCACATCCGCCACAAGTGTCGGGAAATCCGCTGCCCCGGCGTGAGCCTCTTGCGCAGGATCGCATTGAGGTCGAGGAAGCCGGCAAGCAGGCACAAGCCGGCCAGAGCGAAGACGGGGCCGCGGCCCGCGGGGGTCGTCCCGGTGCCGAAGAAGGCACCCCAGGCGATAAGCGCGGCCAGGGCGAACGCGGCCACGCAGGCGATGATCTCGAACTTCCCGGTCACCCCGTCGCGGCGGCGCGCGGCGACCCAGGACGTGGCGACAAAATAGCACACCATGATGCCGCCGATCGGCGAGCCCGGCGGCGACCTGTACGGCTCCAGGATCGACGCGGTTGCCCCAAGCGCGAGCATTGCCGCGAAGAACCCGGTGCCGGCGGAGGCGTGCATTGCGGCGCCCTTGCGCGCGATGATCGCCCAGGTGCCGGACACCAGAGCGGCCATTCCGCTGGCGATGTGGATCCACAGGATGGTGTGGTGAAGCCCGCCGTTCATGCGGACGCAACGGTCGCAGGCATCTCGGATCTCCTTCTCAGGCGGCGCGCGACTGTTCGGCCGCGACGGAATCGGGTTCGAACTCGAGCAGGTCGCCGGGCTGGCAGGCGAGCACGGCGCAGATCGCCTCCAGGGTAGAGAAGCGGATCGCGCGCGCCTTGCCGGTCTTCAGGATCGACAAATTGGCGAGCGTGATGTCGACCCGCTCGGAAAGCTCGGTGAGCGTCATGCGCCGCGCGTACAGCAGGTCGTCGAGCTTGACGGTGATCGCCATGTCACACCGTCCCTTCGAGGTCTTCGCGCATCAGCGCCCCGGCGGAAAAGACCCGCGCCAGGATGAAGGTGAGGAGCACGGCGAGCCAGCCGTTGACCGAAAAGCCGGCGTCGACATGGACGGGATGCGCCGGCGTGGAAATGGCCCTGGCGATGACGCCGACGAGGATGCTGAGCAGCTGCAGTGTGAGCAGCAGCCAGGCGATGGCTTGCAGATGGAGCGCATTCGCGGCGAGGAATGGATCCCCCTCCCGCACCGTGTCGACGATCGCGAGCAGCCGCCTCAACACCATGTAATTGAGCGGGATTGCGACGAGGCCGAGAGCGGCAATGGCGCGCAATCCCATGATCACGGAGGGAATCCAGGAGGATGGCGTGATGCCGAGCGCGGTGAACGTCCATTGCTCCGCGACGATGGTCGCGGTCAGCAGCGTCAGGATGGCCGCGCCCCACAGCCAGTTGAGCGCGATCAAGATCTGAAGGGTTACCCGTGCAACGGGCAGAGCCGGTGAGTTCGTCATCCGTAGGCCTTTCGAATCGCTATATCGATAAACGATACATCTCTTATCGACAGTCGGCAATAGCGACGATGACAGGCTCTTGCCGCGCCGATCTTGCTCAGAGCGGATGGTCCGCGGCGCGGGTCGCGGCCGATTGGGTGAATGACCGCTCCCGGGGCGGCGAAAGGCACCTCTGAACTCATTTAAAAGAGAGATCGGCAACCGGTGTAAAGTCGCCTTGGGCGACTCAAAACCTCCAATTATTTCAACAGGATCGTCGATCCATACATCGCGAGGCAAGGTGCAGGAGCCAATGAGCGCTTCAGGCACGCCGCGGCGGGAGGCCGTGCCGGAAGCGGAGCATATATGAAGCGATCTTATTTGAGCTACCTGGCAACGGGCTTCGCAGTCGTCGCCATGGCGACGCCAGGCTCCCCGGCTGCGGCGGCGACTCCGCGCGACTTCCTGATCAGTGCCGCCTTTGCGACCCACGACAAGGCGGTTGCGCTGGCGCGGATCAACGCCGGGCTCAGGGCCGCCGACCTGCTGCTCGCGCGCAATCCGGGCGATCGCGAGGCACGGCTGCAACGGGCCGTGGCGATCAGCTATCGCGGGAAGCTGACGCGGAACCGCGCGGATCTGGTCGCGGCCCACCAGGCGTTCGAAGGCCTGGTCGCCGCGCAGCCGGGCGATGCCGAAGCCCAGATGGCGCTTGCCGGCTGGAATCTCGGCGCGGTGGTCGAGCTCGGCCCGTTCATGGCGCGGGCCGCCCTTGGCGCCCGAAAAGCCACGGGATTGCAGGCGCTCGACCGATCGGTGGCGCTGGCCGCCGGGCGGCCCCTGTTTCCCGCTTTCGCCAGCCTGGCGCGGATTCAGCTGGATCCGGACGACGTCGTCCGGTCGCGCCAGCTCGCGGAAGCCGCCGTGCAGGCCACCGCTGCGTCGCCGCTCGACCGCATCATGCAGCGGCAGGCGGCCGCCTTGATCCCGCTGCTGCGCCAGGGCAACGGCAAGGCCGCGGCCAGGGCCGCAACCCGGCTTCTTCCGTTCGGGGAGCTTGGCTGAGCGTCAGCCGCGCAAACGCGTCCAGAGATTCGCCTCTCGTCGCGCGCAGAGCCAGGCAGGGACGCTCCTTCGCTGCAAACTCCGGAAGCCGCCGCCGCTCTTCCGCTCGGGCCCCGGTGGGGCCAACCGGATAGCGGATCAGCTCACCACCTCGTGCAGGTGGATTTCCGGCGGGGATCCCTCAGCTGGGACCGCGGCAAGCGGGCCGTCCTCGAGCGGCTGTGGATCGTGCTTCACGTTGGCGCCGCATTTGCCGCACCACCCGTCGTTGAGCCGAAGAACCCGCTCCAGCGACTGCACCGACACATGGCCGTTTCCGCACATCAGCTCGATCGTCCGCGGCTCGCCCGGCATGACGTCATCCTTCGCTGATCCAGCGGCCATCACAGGTCGGTCGCCCGGGTCGCGCGCCAGGAACCTCCGGGGAGCCTGGACAGCTCGGCTTTGCAGTGGCGGCACGCGCTCACGTTCACGACGGTTCCATTCTCCAGCGGCGCGTGCTGGCCGGATCGGCAGCGGAGGAAGGGGGGTAAAGCCATGGGACGCTATGAGCGTCGAGGCGGGCTTCCACAAGCACGGTCGGCGCCGGCCGCGCTGCAGCTTCACCATCGCGGTCAGACTTGCCCCTGCGCGGAACCGCGAGCCTCCAAATAAAAAGAAAATAATTCCGGCCTCATGCCAGAACTGATTGCGGCCATTAAAGTTCCATGTCAGGTTCAACCGAAATGATCGGTCGATTATTCCCTCGTATTGTTCAAGACTATTTTCAGTAAAACGGTATTTCTACTCTACAATTTTAACGGTCCGTTAATCATCTGGGTCATAATATGGCTCATCAGGATTTTTGTCTCCACGGGATCGTTCAAGATCAAATGGCCAAATTCCTGACTCGGCGAACGGCAGAACCGGTCATCGAAAGCGCGTCTACGTACGCCCTCCGCTGCGACGGGCGTCACGCTCTCCCCCGCGGCGGCATTCGAGGTGATCATGTTCAAACCCAGCCTGGCAACGATCGCGCTGTTGGCGACCAGCCAATCGGCCCTGGCACAGCAGGCGCCTCCCGGCGCCGGCGGCCAGCTTCAGCAAATCCCGCCGGCCCCGGCCCCCGACAAGCCCGTCCCCGACATCCGGTTCGA
>JAXDOV010000130.1:0-3847 GCA_034668705.1 Sphingomonadales bacterium | reverse complement strand
GGGATCGAGGCGATGCCAGACGCCTTTCTCGGCCTGTTCAGCGGCAGCAATACGGGGAAGATGCTGGTCAGGCTCTAGGGACCCCCGCGAAAGTAGTACTTTCGCGGGAACCCTCAGGCCAGCGCCTTCGCCCGGGCGCCGATCCGGCGGAGGTCCTCGACGAACTTGGCATATTCCGCCTCGCGGTCGTCGCGGACGCGGAGGAGGAAGCTCGGGTGGACGGTGACCCACGCCTCGCCGCCTTCGGCGAGCGGATGCGGGCGGCCCCGCATCGCGCCGATCGTGACCACGCGCTCGAAGATCGAGCGCGCGGCAGTGGCGCCCAGGGCGACGATCACCGGCGGCCGGATCAGGCTTCGTTCCTGCTCGATCCACCAGCGGCAGGCCATGATTTCGGGCCCGTCGGGCTTCTGGTGGATGCGGCGCTTGCCGCGGCGCTCGAACTTGAAATGCTTGACCGCATTGGTGACATAGGCGTCGCTGCGGTCGACGCCGGCCTCGCCGAGCGCGCGGTCGAGCAATTGCCCCGCCGGCCCGACGAAGGGGCGGCCGGCGAGATCCTCCTGGTCGCCGGGCTGCTCGCCGACGAACATGATCCTGGCGTCGAGCGGCCCCTCGCCGAACACCGTCTGGCTGCCGCATTGGTAGAGGTCGCAGCGGGTGCAGCCTTTGGCCTCGGCCCGCACCGCCTGCCAGGCGGCCCGCAGATTGTCGCCGATCGCCGCACGTCCTGCCGCCGCTGCTTTCCGCGACCGTTCCACCATCTCCGCCTCGCGCGCCTGCCACCAGCCGGACCAACGCCTTCTCCGCCATCTCTATCCGGACTTCCCCCGGTTTCCTGCGCGCGAGACGGGCCGCAGCCTCGTCAAGCGAGCGGGTCGGCCGCCCGGGCTTCGACCAGCCGCCTGCCCACGAACAGCTTGAACAGCAGGAAAGCGACGAGGCCGATGGCGGCGCTGGCGACGTGGATCAGCCAGAAGCTGGTGGTGGGAAGGCTGGAATAGAGGCCGCCGATCTTGCCGACGACGGCGTTGGCGGCGGCGAAGGCGAGGTAGTAGAGCCCGATCACCGTTGCGTTGATCGCCCTGGGCGCGACCTTCGAGAACAAGGCGAGGCTCACCGGCAGGATATGGGCGAAGCCGATGCTGTTCAGAAGATGGAACATGAGCGGCCAGAACAGCCCGATCTTCGCGCCGGTCGCGCCCTGGTAGAAAGCGGCGGCGACGAGGCAGAGGCCGCCGGCGATGGTGAACAGGCTGCCGACGATCATCTTGCCGAGCTCGTCGGGCTCGGTCCGTTTCCTGCCCCAGAAGCGCCAGAAGGCGGCCACCGCGACGAGCATCGAAAAGCTGAGCGTCGCGTCGATGGTGATGAGCCAGCTGGTCGGCCAGGTGACGCCGAAGAAGGTCAGGTCGAAATGCTGGTCGCCCCAGACGAGGTAGGCGTTGAAGATTTCCTGGTTGGTGAGCAGGGCGATGCCGAGCGCGGGAACGAGCAGGAGCAGGGCGATGACGGGGGTCCAGTCGGCCCGCGTGAGCCTGGGCCGCGCGGCGCGGGAAGCGCGGTCGCGCGCGTCGTCGGCGGGAAGATAGCGGGTGCCGGACAGATAGATGACGAGCCCGACGACCATCATCACGCCGGCGGCCCCGAACCCGTAATGCCAGCCGACCTTCTCGCCCAGGGTTCCGGACACCAGCGGGCCGGCGATGACGCTGACGTTGATCGCGATGTAGAAGATCTGGAAGGCGGTGGCGCGGCGGAGATCGCCCGGGCCGTAGAGCCCGCCGACCTGGCTCGCGATATTGCCCTTGAAGCAGCCGACGCCGAGCACGAGGCAGAACAAGGCGAGGAGGAAGCTCTGCTCGAAGGCCATCAGGAAGTGGCCCATCGCCATCAGGACGGCGCCGAGGGCGACGGTGCGCCGCCGCCCGAGCAGCCCGTCGGCAAGCATCCCGCCCGCGATCGGCGTGAGATAGACCAGGGACGTATAGGAACCGTAGATCGCCGAGGCGAGCGGCTGGCCTGTGAGGCTGCCGTAGAAATGTCGGCGCAGCCAATCGAAGCCCGCGATATTCTCGATATGGCCCGGGAGCAGCAGCTGGTGGACCATGTAGAGGACCAACAGGGTCTGCATCGAATAATAGGAGAAACGCTCGCACGCCTCGGTGAAGGCGAGATAGCCGAGGCCTTTCGGATGGCCGAGGAAGGCGGTGTCGAGACGGTTCTCGACGTCGATCTCGGGCGTGGCTTCGGCGACGGTCATGCGCACTCTCCCTGTTGGGAGCGGCGGAGACTAGCGGCGAATCCGGCCTCTCGCCAATCCGAAAGGGTGAAGCCGATTGTGCCGGTGCGAAGGGCGCAACGATCCCGGCCCTCGGGCTTCCATGCGGCGCCAGCGCGCTGCGGACCTCACGGAACGCCGCCGAAACCATGGCAACCTCGCCGCCGCCGGGCCGTTGACCCTGATCGAGATCAGCATCGGCGGTATTTTTCCAGTGAATGTCCGGCAGAAGAACCCACCTCCTCCCAACCGCGCCGCGGCCGCCGCGCGACCGGACGGGCGCCGGGGGCGGGGCGAGGCGGCACGCCGCGCCCTGGCCGAGGGGATCGAGAGGAGCCGGCGGCTCGTCGACCGCTACCGCGCCCTCCTCGTCCGGCTCCACGACCCGATTGCCGGCGCCCGGGCCGAGGCGGGTTCGGTGCCGCCGCCCGGACCCCGCCGCCTCGGCTCCTCCCGATAATCGCGGCCCGCTGGGGCCCGTCCCGATCGGCCGGCCTCTCCGGCCGCCGCGCCGCCGGCGCGGCTGACCGCTGCGGCGAAAGACTGGCAATCGCTGCTTAATCTTCATGGCGCAGATGCATTTTTTGAGGCGCCAAAGCCGGTTCCTCTGCTATGCTGCCGTGGCCGGTCGGGGGGCCGGCGCAACTTTGGTGGGGGGGAGGACGCGACTGAAGGAGAGTTGAGTGAACGCCCAGTCACCGCGCGAATTTCTCGATCGGCGCCAGCTCGTATCCGCCCTGAGGAGCCTCAGGCGCGGCGATTTCACCGTGCGTCTGCCCGAGGATGCGGACGGTCTCGACAATGAGATCGCCACTCTCTTCAATGAAGTCGTCTCCCTCAACCAGGAGATGACCCGCGAGTTCGAGCGCCTCTCCCAGGTCGTCGGCAAGGAAGGCAAGATCACCCAGCGCGGCCGCGTCAAGAGCGCGACCGGCGGCTGGGAGACGGCGATCCGATCGGTCAACGAGCTGATCGAGGACATGGTCCAGCCGACCGCCGAGGTCGCCCGCGTCATCGGCGCCGTCGCCCGCGGCGACCTCTCCCAGTCGATGACGGTCGAGATCGACGGCCGGCCGTTGCGCGGCGAGTTCCTGCGCATCGGCAAGATCGTCAACACCATGGTCGAGCAGCTCGCCTCCTTCGCCTCCGAGGTGACGCGCGTCGCCCGCGAGGTCGGCACCGAAGGCAAGCTCGGCGGCCAGGCCAATGTGAAGGGCGTCGCCGGCACCTGGAAGGACCTCACCGACAACGTCAACGCGATGGCGACCAACCTCACCGGCCAGGTCCGCAACATCGCCGAGGTGACCACCGCCGTCGCCTCGGGCGACCTTTCCAAGAAGATCACCGTCGAGGTGAAGGGCGAGATCCTCGAGCTCAAGAACACGATCAACACGATGGTCGATCAGCTCAACGCCTTCGCCTCCGAGGTGACCCGCGTGGCGAGGGAGGTCGGCACCGAAGGCAAGCTCGGCGGCCAGGCGCAGGTTCCCGGCGTCGGCGGCACCTGGAAGGATCTCACCGACAACGTCAATCTGATGGCCGAGAATCTGACCGGCCAGGTGCGCA
>JAXDOV010000129.1:0-2635 GCA_034668705.1 Sphingomonadales bacterium | reverse complement strand
GAAAGACGTCGCCATAGCTCACGGCCCCGGCGCCTTCCTCGGCGTCGTTGAAGGCGAGATCGAAGACATTGTCCTTGCCCTGGATGTACATGGCGAGGCGCTCGACGCCGTAAGTGAGCTCGCCGAGGACGGGCCTGCAGTCGAGACCACCGACCTGCTGGAAATAGGTGTACTGCGTGACTTCCATGCCGTTCAACCAGACTTCCCAGCCGAGGCCCCACGCACCCAGCGTCGGCGATTCCCAATCGTCCTCGACGAAGCGGATGTCGTGCTTGAGGAAATCGATGCCGATCGCCGCCAGGCTGCCGAGATAGAGGGACTGCAGGTCCGCCGGGCTCGGCTTCAGGATCACCTGATATTGGTAATAATGGCCGAGCCGGTTCGGATTCTCGCCGTAGCGGCCGTCGGTCGGGCGGCGGCAGGGCTGGACATAGGCCGCCTTCCACGGGTTCGGGCCGAGGGCGCGCAGCGCCGTGGCGGGGTGGAAAGTGCCCGCCCCCATCTCCAGATCATAGGGCTGGAGGATGACGCAGCCCTGCCGGCTCCAGTAATCGTGGAGCGTCAGGATGAGGCGCTGGAAGCTCGGCGGCTGGTCGGCCAAGGGCGGTCTTTCGCATTGCAACAAAAGGTTGGCGACGCTTTGGCGCATGGTTCAGAGAGGGTCAAGGAATGCGGCCCAATGAGGTTTTCAACGGGCGGAAACGAGGTCGATCGATGCTGAAGATGTGGTTTTCACGGCTGACCGGGGCGCTTGCCGGCCTCTCTCTGCTCGGCGCCGCGCCCGCGCCGCAGACGGCGGCGCCGCCGCAGGGCCATCCGGCGATGTGGAAGCTCGCCGACCGCGACACCACCATCTATTTGTTCGGCACCTTCCACCTGCTGCCGACCGGCCGCGACTGGCGGACGCCCGCCTTCGACAAGGCCCTCGCTTCCTCCGGCGAGCTGGTGCTGGAGATCGGCAATATCGACGACCAGAATGCGATCGCTTTGGCGATGCTGAAGCTGGGCACGGCCAGCGGCCTGCCGCCGGTCGCCGAGCGGGTGCCGCCCGAGAAAAGGGCGGCGCTGAAGGCGATGATCGCCGATAGCGGCCTGCCCGAGCAGGTGTTCGACGGGCTGAAGACCTGGACGGTGGGGCTGCTGCTGGTCGGAATCGCCTTCAAGCGGCTCAACCTCGATCCCAATTCCGGAGTCGAGCGGACGCTGACGGGGCCGTGGAAGCAGAGCGGCAAGCCGGTCGCCGGGCTGGAGACGGCGGAGCAGCAATTCGGCTTCTTCGACCATCTCTCCGAGGACTCGCAGCGCGCCTTCCTCGGTGCCGTGCTCGACAGCCCGCAGGACATGATGAAGCAGTTCCAGGCGATGCTCCAGGCCTGGGTGAACGGCGACCTCGACGGCATCGCCCGCACCTTCGACGACGAGACGATGCTCTCGCCCGAGCTGCGCAAGGTGCTGATGGCCGACCGCAACGCCCGCTGGGCCGATTGGCTGAAGGCGCGGATGGACAAGCCGGGAACGGTGTTCGTCGCCGTCGGCGCCGGCCACCTCGCCGGCCGCGATTCGGTCGAGGCCATGCTCGCGGCAAAGGGACTGAAGGCGGTGCGGGTGCAGTAAGGAGCGGCGTACCTGCGTTCGCTGCCGATTATGTGCTGTCTCAGCCCCTCGCCCGGGCGATGTAATCGTCGATCGCGGTCGCCAGCACAGCCAGCGGGACGGCCCCGGCCTCGATCACCGCGTCATCATAGTCGCGGACGTCGAAGCGGGTGCCGAGCGCGGCCTTGGCCTTGTCCCGCAGGCGCAGGATCTCGGTATGGCCCACCTTGTAGCCGCAGGCCTGGCCCGGCGAGGCGCAATAGCGGTCGACCTCGCTGGTGATCGCCGGCCGGGCGCGGCCGGTGGCGCCGACCATATAATCGATCGCCTGCTCGCGGCTCCAGCGTTGCGCATGAAGGCCGGTATCGGTGACGAGGCGGGCGGCGCGGAAGCGCAGCGCCTGGAACATGCCGAGCCGGCCGAACGGATCGTTCTCGTAAAAGCCAAGCTCGTCGACCAGCTGCTCCGAATAGAGCGCCCAGCCTTCGGTATAGGCGTTGAACCCCATCAGCGAGGAGATCAGCGGAACTTCGTCGCGATGCTCGGCGACATAGGCGCCCTGCCAGGTGTGGCCTGGCAGCCCCTCATGCGCGGAGAGGGACGGGATGGTGAATTTGGGCCAGTTCGTCGTGCTGCTGAGGTTGATATAGTAGATGGCCGGCCGCTTCCCGTCGAGCGAGGCGAAGTTCATGTAGCCGAGCGACGCGCCCGCCTCGATGTCGGGCGGCACCCTTTTCACCTGCAGCGGCGCCGCCATGTGCATGCGCGAGACTCGCGGCAGCAGGGCGCGGAGCTCGGAGATCTTCTCGTTGACATAGGCGACCGCCTGCTGCTTGCCGGCATCGTCATTGGGGAAAAGCTGGGCGGGGTCGCGGGTGAGAGCGGAGAAGCGCGCGCCGACCGTGCCCTGGGTCCTCCCCTGGGATTTCAGCACCGCATCCATCCGGCCGTCGAGCTCGCGCCCCTGCTCGAGCCCCATGCGATGGATCTCGTCGGGGCTGAGGTCGGTGCTGGTCGAATAACGGAGCTGCCAGCGATAATA
>JAXDOV010000128.1:0-26722 GCA_034668705.1 Sphingomonadales bacterium | reverse complement strand
TCCGCCTTGATCGCGGGCAGTTGCTGGCGGATGCCGGCGATGGTCTGGACGACGTTATGGCCGATCTGCTTGTGGATATCGAGGATGATGCCGGGCTTGCCGTTGATCCAGCCGCCGATGCGCGTGTCCTCGCCGGCGGCGACGACATTGCCGATATCGCCGACGCGGATCGGCGCCCCGTTCCGGTAGGCGATCGTCATCGACCGATAGCCGATCGGGTCGGTCAGCTGGTCGGTGGCGTTGAGGACGACGGTCTGGGCGTTGCCGCTGAGCGTGCCCTTGGGCGCGTTGACCGTCTGGCGGGCGACCATCGTCCGCACGTCGGCGAGGGTGAGCCCGAGCGCGGCGGCGCGATCCGGATCGAGCTGGATTCGGATTGCCGGCGGCTGATCGCCGTGGAAATCGACCAGGCCGACGCCGGGCAGGCGGGAGAGCTGCTTGGCGATGTCGTCGGCGAGGCGGCTGAGGTCGGTCAGCGGCATCGTGTCGGAGGTGAGGGCGAGCGACATCATCGTGACGTCGGCCGGATTCACCTTCTCGTAGCTGGGCGGGTTGGGCATGCTCTTGGGAAGCTTGCCCTGGGCGGCGTTGATCGCGGTCTGGACGTCCTGGGCGGCGCTGTCGATCGGCTTGGTCAGGTCGAAGACCAAAGCGATCTGGGTCCGGCCGAGGCCGCTGGACGAGGTCATGTCGACGAGCCCGGGAATGCTCGACAGGCTTCGCTCGAGCGGGGCGGCGACCGAGGTCGCCATGGTCTCGGCGCTGGCGCCGGGCAGGGACCCGTCGACCGCGATGGTCGGGAACTCCACCTGGGGGAGCGGCGCGACCGGCAGCGCGAAATAGGCGGCGACGCCGATCATCAGGACGCCCAGCGCCACCAGGATGGTGGCCGTCGGACGTCGGATGAACGCCTCGGCGACGTTCACGGCGCCGCCGCGGCGAGGCGTTTCGGGCTGACCTTGCTGCCGGTCGCGATCCGCGACTGGCCGGACGTCACCACGATCTCACCGGCGGCGAGGCCGCTGGCGATCGCGGTGAGGCCGTCGACCGTCACCCCCGGCGCGACCGGGCGGGCGACGACCTTGTTGCCGGGCTGCAGCACGAATACGAACGATCCGGCCTGGCCAGCCTGGATCGCCGTGGCGGGAACCACAATGGCACTCTTTTTCATGCCGACCAGGATCCGGACGGAGACCAGCTCGCCGGGCCAGAGCGCCCGGTTGCCGTTCGGGAACAGGGCCTTCAGCTCGATCTGGCCGTTGGCCGCGTCGATCTGGCTGCCGATGGCGGAGAGGGCGCCCTGGGCGAGCGGGCTGGCGCCGTCGCGCGTATAGGCGAACACCGTCGCCCGGCTCGCCGCCCCTCGGATCTCCGCCAGATCGTCCTGCGGCAGCGAGAAGATGATTGCGATGGGCGCCATCTGCGTCACGGTGACGATGCCGGCGGCGTCGTTGCTGTGCACCATCGTGCCGGTGTTGAGCTTCCTGATGCCCGCGCGGCCGGCGATCGGCGCGCGGATGCTGGTGAAATCCAGGTTCAGGCGCGCCGTATCGATCTGAGCCTGGTCCGCGGCGAGGGTCGCGGTCAGCGCCGCGAGCTGGGCCTCGAGCGCTTCCACCGCCTGGCCGGTGGCGAAGCCCCGGGCGTTGAGCTTCTTCGACCGCGCCAGGTTGAGCCTGATGTTGGCGAGCTGCGCGGCGTCCTTCGCCTTGTTCGCGGCCTCCTGGGCCAGCAGCGCCTGGTAGGGGCGGGGATCGAGCTGGGCCAGCAACGCCCCGGCGCGGACCTCCTGTCCGTCGGCATAGGCGATGCGGGTCACCTGCCCGTCGACACGGGCCTTGACGTCGACCGCCTCCAGCGGCTCCACCGAGCCGATTCCGCTCTTCCAGATCGCCAGGTCCCGCACCGTCGCCGTCGCCACCGTCACCGGCACGATCTTGTCCGCCCCGCCGCTCTGGATCGCGGGCTCGGCGCGGTTCGCGGCCCACATGGCGAAGGCGAAAGCGGCGACGAGCACCATCAGCAGGAGGAGATTGCGGAGCCGCCGCGTCGCGAAGGCGCGGGGAGGGGGCTCCATCATGCGCGCGCCTCGGGCTCGAGGCGGTCGCGGACGATGGGAAGTGGGTGGCCGTCTCGGGTCACGGTTCGGATAAGAGCCAATGCTTCTTTCGGAAAATAGGATGGAAACGGGGGGTGGACCGCGCCTCGCCTTTTATGCCCGCAACTGGTCGGTTTTTCCATATCCTTCGAACCTGACGGGAAGCTGTCTGAGGATTGGGAGCACGGCCGCCGATTCTCCTGACGGGAGGGGGGTGCGACGAAGTTGTGCTGCAATGCAGCAACACTGGCCGGCAAAAGGGGCAGGGGATCGCCGGAAAGGTTGGTAAGCCGGCGCCGGAGGGATATCCTGGCCCCATGAGTCTCCGCTGCATCTTCGGTGCCCACCGGCCGTCTTTGGGGTCGATCGCCCGCCGCCCATGGGGCCTGGCGGCGTTGTGCGAGTCCTGCGGCCTGCCGCTGGAGCGGACTCCCGAGGGGCGATGGCTGCCCGCCGCGCCCTTGTCCGAACAGCCCCGCCGGTCCGGCTGATGGAGGTCTTCACTCCCGATCGAAACGGTCCGGAGGCGCTCGCTCTGGTCGCCAGGCTCAAGCAGCTCGGCATTCGCGGCCGGGACGCCGCCTATCTCGCCTCGGTCGAATTCCATCGGACCACCGACGAATGCGTCCGCGAGAATTATCTCGCCGAGTTCCGGTTCATGGTCGCGCCCGATCGGCGGGAAGAGGCGGCGCGGCTCATCCAACTGGAAAGCTGGTGACCGAGGCCGCGGCCCGACCGGCCGCCTAGGCCATGCCCAAAGGTCCGGTCCGGCCCTTCCTGGCGAATCGGCGCGTGCTGGCCGCGAGCCTGGTCGGCACCGCCGTGGAGTTCTACGATTTCTATATCTACGCCACGGCGGCCGCCCTGGTGTTCGGCCCCCTTTTCTTCCCGTCGGGCTCCGCCTCCGCCCAGCTCCTCGCCGCCTATGTGAGCTTCGCCGTCGCATTCGTCGCGCGGCCGGTCGGCGCCAGCGTCTTCGGCCATTTCGGCGATCGCATCGGACGCAAGTCGACCCTGGTCGCGTCCCTGCTGCTGATGGGCGGGTCGACGATCCTGATCGCCTTCCTCCCCACCTATGCGACGGCGGGATGGCTCGCGCCGCTCCTGCTGTGCCTGCTTCGTTTCGGCCAGGGCTTCGGTCTCGGCGGCGAGTGGGGCGGCGCCGCCTTGCTCGCGGTGGAGAATGCGCCGCCCGGCTATCGCGGGCGTTTCGGAATGTTCCCGCAGCTCGGCGCTCCGGTCGGCTTCCTCGCGGCGAACGGCCTGTTCCTGCTGCTCGACCGCCTGCTCACCGGCCAGCAGTTCATGGCCTGGGGATGGCGCATCCCGTTCCTGTTGAGCGCGATCCTGGTGGCGCTCGGCCTGTGGGTCCGGTTGAAGCTGACCGAGACGCCCGCTTTCGCCGCGGCGCTGGCGGAAGCGCCGCCGCTTAGGGTGCCGATCGCCGAGCTGCTCCGGTCGCATCCGCGGGCCATTCTGGCCGGCACCTTCTCGGTCGTCGCCTGCTTCGCCATCTTCTATCTCACCACCGCTTTCGCGCTTGGCTACGGCACGACGACGCTCGGCTATGGCCGCCAGCTGTTTCTCGCCGTCCAGCTCGCCGCCATCCTGTTCATGGCGGCGGGGATCCTCGCCGCCGGCGCGCTTTCGGACCGATTCAGTCCTCGCCTCGTGCTGATCGGGGGCTGCGTCGGCGCCATCGCCGTCGGCGCGGCGATGGCGCCGTTATTCGGCAGCGGCTCGCTGCTCCTGATCTGGCTCTTCCTGTCGCTCGCCTTGCTGGCCATGGGTTTCGTCTATGGACCGCTGGGCGCCTTCCTGCCGGAGCTGTTCCCGGCGCGGGTGCGCTATACCGGCGCGTCGCTCGCCTTCAACGTCGGCGGCATCCTCGGCGGAGCGGTCACGCCGATCGCGGCGCAGGCTTTGGCCCAGAGCGGCGGCCTCTTCTATGTCGGCCTCTACATCGCGGCCGCGGCCCTCATCAGCCTGGCGGCCCTGCTCAGCGTCAGGCCGCGCATCGGTCCTTCTTAAAGGGGCTCAGCCGCCGCAGGATTCGCGCACGATGAGCTCGGTCGGCAGATAGCCCGGCGACGAGTCCAGCGCGGGATCGAGGATGCTGGCGACCAGCGACTGGCCGGCGAGCAGGGTGTCCTGCCGGATCGTCGACAGCGCCGGGGTGCTGAGGCGGCTCAGCAGCATGTCGTCATAGCCGACCACCGACACGTCGCCGGGGACGGAAATGCCGGCGCGGCGCAGCGCGCGGATCGCGCCGAGGGCGATCAGGTCGCTGGTGGCGACGATGCCGTCGAAGGCGATGCCGCGCCGCAGGAGCCGGCCGACCGCCGCTTCGGCCGATTCGAGCTCGAACTCGACCGGGGTGATGAGCTTGGGATCGGCCTCGAGCCCGCATTCGTCCAGCGCGTCGAGATAGCCGCGGCGGCGCTGGCGCGCCTCGGGGTCGCTGCCGCCGAGGAACAGGATCGCCTTGCGGCCGAGCCGGGCCAGATGCAGCGTCGCACGGCGGCCGCCGAGCAAATTGTCGGAGCCGATCGAGCGATATCTCTGCCCCGGCATGTGCGCGCCCCAGACGACGAAGCGCGCATTGGTGTCCGCGAGCTGGTTGAACTCCTCGTGCAGCATGCTCTGGCCGAGGAAGATCACGCCGCTCGCCCGGCTGGTCGAGGTCGCCACCACCAGATCTTCGAGGCTCGCCGGCGCGACGTGGCTGACGGTGAAGTCGCAGCTGCGCGCGCGCGCCGCCTCGCCGATGCTCGCCAGCAATTCGAGGAAGAAGGGGTGGGACAGCGGCAGCGGCCGGCCCCGCATGTGCGGGGTGACGATGACGATCGACCCTTCCGCGCCGATCGGCGCGGTCGGCATCGAATCCCGGAACGGATAATTATGGTCGCGGGCGAGCGCCCAGATGCGATGCTTGGTCCGCGTGCTGATCGGCGGCTGGTCGTTCAGCGCCCGGGACACGGTCGAGATCGAGACCCCGGCGAGCTTCGCCAGATCCTCGAGGGTCGTTTTCGGGTTGCTGTTATCGGACATAGCGCACAAGCTGACGGAGGGTCGGATCACGACTTAGCGCATTGAAGAGGCGGCTTTGCAAGCGGGCGCGGGGGCGGACCACTCGGGCGGGCATCATGCGACGGCGGCTCCCGCATTCTCGCGGCTGGCGCTGGCGAGGATGGGCTGCGGCCTGTTCGGCGTCCAGATCGTCTGGGGCCTGCAGAACGCCAATACCAGCCGCATCTTCCAGACGCTCGGGGCGAATCTCGCCGAATTGCCGATCCTGTGGATCGCGGCGCCGATCACCGGCCTGCTCGTCCAGCCGGTCATCGGCCATTTCAGCGACCGCACCTGGGGGCCGCTGGGCCGCCGCCGGCCCTATCTGCTCGGCGGCGCCCTGATCAGCGCCGCGGCGCTCGTGCTGATGCCGAACGTGTCCAGCCTCTGGGCCGCCAGCGTGATGCTGTGGCTCCTCACCGCGGCGATCAACGTCGCGATGGAGCCGCTCCGCGCGCTCGTCGCCGACCTCGTGCCGGAGGAGCAGAGGACCGCCGCCTTCTCGATGCAGGTGGCCTTTATCGGCGCCGGCGCGGTGTTCGCTTCGTCCTTGCCGTGGATGCTCTCGCATTGGGGCGGCCTCTCCGGCGCGGCGACGCCCGGCGCGGTGCCGGCCTCGGTCCGCGCGGCCTTCTATATCGGCGCGGCCGGTCTGCTCGCCACCGTCGGCCTGACCGTCCTGACCACCGCCGAGCCTTCGCCGGAAAGCTTCGCGCGCGGAACGGCGGCCTCCGCGCGCCCGGCGCCGGGGGACAGCTGGGAAACGCTGGCCCGCAGCGGCGCGGCGTGGATCGCGGCAGCGTTCATGCTCGCCTTGGTCACCGCGATCTTCGGCTATCGGCGCGAGCTCTATCTGATCGCCGGCGTGGCGGCGCTGCTCGGCGCCGGGCAGGCCGCGGCCGGATGGCGAACGCGGCATGGCGCAGGCCTTAGCGGCCCGCTCGAGATCGTGCACGACGTCGTCCACATGCCGGCCGCCCTGCGGCGGCTGGCCCTCGTCCAGTTCTTCACCTGGTTCGGCCTCTTCGCATTGTGGATCTACGCCGTCCCGGCGATCGCCGCGAAGAGCGGGGCCGGCACCGACCCGAGCAGCGCCGCCTATAATGCGAGCGCCGACTGGGTCGGAATGCTGTTCGCCTTCTACAATGGCGTGGCGGTGATCGGCGCCTTCATCCTGCCGCATCTGGTCGCGCGGATCGGCCGGCGGGAAGCGCATGCGGCCTGCCTGGCGCTCGGCGCCGCCGGCCTGCTGGGCTTCGCCCTCGTTCCGCGTCCGGACCTGCTGTGGATTCCCGCGCTGGGGCTGGGCTGCGCCTGGGCATCGATCCTCTGCGCTCCCTATGCGATGGTCGCCAGCGCGGTGCCGGCGACGCGGATCGGCGTGTATATGGGCATCCACAACATGTTCCTGGTGCTGCCGCAACTGGTCGCGACGGCGCTGCTCGGCTGGATCGTGGACCGGCTGCTGGGCGGCCAGGCCGGCCTCGCCCTCGTCGTCGCCGCGGGCGCCTTCGCCCTCGCCGCCTGCGCCGCATTGACGATTCCCGACCATGCCGGCCGCCGCCGCCGCTGATCTGCGTGCCGACCGGTTCCCGGCAATTCGAAGGCTCGCTTTCATCCGCTTCCGCTCCTCGAAGCCGGCTTAATCGGTCGGCGCAAGAAAAGCAAAAAAAGCAAAAGCTCGTTGCTGCGACCTGCGTCACCGCTTCGGTCCGTCGGCCCCGGAGCGATCAGACCCGCTCCGTTGATCCTTGTTAGCCTAGCTAAGTCATTCCTCCTGCGCGATTTCTCGAATTCAAATTAAAATCGCTTGCGCAACGGCCGAAACTACGCAAATTTGCGCAAATGAGATGAGCGCGGGGGATTCGCGCGTCATCCCCAAGACAAGCCCGGAACGGGTATAAAGGGAGGAGATGGCATGACAGGGACGGCATCCGTATATGGGCGCGCTTTGCGCGGCGGCGTTTCATTGCTGGCGCTTGCCGGTATGGGCTCGTCGGCAACCGCTTTCGCCCAGGGGGCAGCGGCATCGCCGGCGCAGCATATTGCGCCCGACGTCCCCGCCGATAGCGGTGCCGCCGCCGACGCCGAGGATTCGTCCAAGGACATCGTCGTGGTCGGCGTGAGGAACGCCCTGGCGGCCTCGCAGGAGATCAAGAAGAATGCCGACACGGTGGTCGACTCGATCACCGCCACCGACATCGGCGCCTTCCCCGACAAATCCGCCTCCGAAGCGCTGCAGCGCGTCCCGGGCATCACCGTCAACCGGCTGCAATCGGCCGACGACAGCACCCATCCCTCGGGCGAGCCGACCGGCGTGCTGATCCGCGGCCTGACCCAGGTCCGGACCGAGTTCAACGGCCGCGACAGCTTCTCCGCCGATTCGGCCCGCGGCCTCAATTTCAACGACATCTCGCCGGAGCTGCTCGCCGGCGTCGACGCCTATAAGAACCAGACCGCGGAGATGATCGAGGGCGGCATCGCCGGCACGGTCAACCTGCGCACACGCCTGCCCTTCGATCACAAGGGCCTGCTCGTCACCGGCAACGTCCGCGGCAATTACGGCGACCGCTCCGGCCGTTGGACGCCCGAATTCTCGGCCCTGATCAGCGATACGTTCGAAACCTCCTTCGGCCGGTTCGGCTTCCTGGCGGACTATGCCTGGAGCCACGTCGTCACGCGCACCGAGAGCGTGATCATGGACAAGATCGACACCTATTGCTCGGCCGGCGCCGTCAATGGCAGCGGCACGGCGATCGTCGCCAACGGCGTCGTCGGCTGCACCGCCAATCCGTTCGGCGGCCAGGGTTGGGCCTATGCTCCGGACGGCATCCGCTATTCCGAGGTCGATTACGACCGCAAGCGTCACGGGCTCGTGCTCGCAGCCCAGTTCGCGAACAATTCCAACAGTTTCCGCGCGACGGTGCAATATACCGACTCGCAATATCACAATGCCTGGATCGAGCATGCCAGCCACGCCATCCTCGACGGCAATTATTTCGCGACACCCTCCTTCTTCCCGCGCGGATCGACCATCGTCGGGCCGGCCACCGGTACGCCCGCTCTGGTCTTCGGCGCGAACGGCATGCTGCAATCGGGCACGCTGACCCAGGGTCACGGCAGCTGGGCCGGGTCGTTCAGCAGCGGTCAGGACGCGAGCAACACCGGCTCGGCGGTTCCGGGCCAGCCGTTCATCAACAATTGCGGCCCCGGCACGGCGTGCACGACCCTGCGCGACGGCCTCTACTTCCAGAACGAATCGCGCGACTTCGATCACCGCGAGGGCACCAAGGATCTGTCGGCCAACATCCAGTGGGATGCGACCGAGCGTCTCCATTTCAACCTCGACGCCCAGCGCATCACCGCGTCGACCTTCAACAACGACATCCTCGTCGCGACCGGTTCGGCAGCCAATTACCAGTATAGCGTCAACGGCGACGGCACGCCGCAGATCACCCTGCTGCCCGGCTCGAACGTGAATTATGCGGCCGGCGGCCTCGCCAATCCGCACAATTACTGGATTCCGTTCATCCAGGGGCATGTCGAGGACAATGACGGGCGCGAAACGGCGCTTCGCGGCGACGTCCGATATGATTTCGCCGAGGGCGGGTGGGTCGACTCCCTCAAGGTCGGCGTGCGCTATGCCGACCGCCGCCAGACGGTCCGTTATTCGACCTTCAACTGGACCCCGATCGCGGCCAGCTGGAACTGCAACGGCCCCGGCTTCAACGCCGACAATACGACGCCCGCCGCTTATCCCGCGTGCAACGGGCGCGGCACGTTCAAGGGCTATGGCGCCGGCCTGTTCGGGGCCTATGACATTGGCGGTCTCTATGACGGCAAGGTCTATCCCAACGGCTCGCTCGTCTTCGTCAACAACAGCGCGCTGACCGATTATGCCCGCCTGATGGCCGGCCTCGCCGGCTCGGCGACCAATTCGCCGCTCGTGCCCTATGTCCCGATCTGCGACCGCACCGAAGCGACCGTGGACAATTGCTTCACGCCCTCGGAGGTCATGCACCTGCGCGAGCAGACCAAAGCGGCCTATGCGATGCTCCGCTTCGGCGGCGACGACAAGACGATCTTCGGCGGAGTCACCGTGGTCGGCAATATCGGCGTGCGGGTGATCCAGACCCGGGAGCGGAGCGACGGCAGCGTCGCGTTCCCGACCTCGACCAATCTCACGATCGGGCCCGCCTGCGGGACGCCGCTCGCGCCCAACAGCGTGGTCAATCCGCGCTGCTACCTGACCCCGGCCATTCTCGCCTTCGCCAATGGGGGAGGCTCGCCGAACAGCTATCGAAGCACCTTCACCAACTGGCTGCCGAGCTTCAACGTCCGCTTCGGCCTCGACCGGGAGGATTTCCTGCGCTTCGCTTATTCGCGGGCGCTGGCGCGGCCCGACATCGGCCTGTTGCGCAACTTCGTCGCGATCAACGCGCCGTTGATCAACGTCACGCCGGACTCGCCCTATGTGGTCTATAATTCGCCGACGGCGGCGCATGTCGCGGCGAACGTGACCGGCTATAATTTCGTCTTCCAGGCCAATGCCGGCAACGCCGCCTTGCGGCCGCTCATGTCCGACCAGTTCGACATTTCGTTCGAGCGCTATATGGGCCGCAGCTCGTCCTTCACGGTCGACGCCTTCTACAAAAGGCTCACCAACAGCATCGCCTACGGCCAGAGCTATCGAAGCATCACCAATAACGGCTCGACCCAGCTCGTCCAGGTCAACGGCCCGTCGAACGTCCATTCGGGCGGCAAGCTGATGGGCTTCGAAGCGGCCTATCAGACCTTCTTCACCTTCCTGCCCGGCCTCCTCAACGGACTGGGCATGCAGGTCAACTACACCTACGTCCACCAGTCGGGGATCAACAATTCGAACCTGATCACCGCCACTTCGGGCGGCGACGTCGGTGCGGTCGGCATCGGCATTCCGGCCGCCGGCGGCGCCGGGCCGGTGATCGACTCGCATCAGCTGGCGGGCATCTCCAAGCATACGTTCAACGTCGTCGGCCTGTATGAAAAGGGCCCGCTCGGGGTCAGGCTGGCCTATAACTGGCGCTCGCGCTACCTCACCCAGAACCTCGATTGCTGCATCGGCCTGCCGATCTTCCAGAAGGCGGCGGGCTTCCTCGACGGCTCGATCCGCTTCTCGCTGAATCGGTTCGTGGAGCTCTCGGTCGACGCGACCAACCTGCTCAACACCAAGACCGTCTACCAGCAGGAGGTTTTCGGGGATTCCCCGCTGACGCCCGGGGCGAAGCCGGTCTACATGAACTCCGCCTGGAGCCGGGTCGACCGCCGCTTCCAGTTCGGAATTCGTGCCAAGTTCTGATTTGATGAGCCTCCCCTGCTGCGCTGCCGTGTTACCGACGGCGGCGCAGCCCTTGTAAGAGGCTCATCCCATCGTCGGGCCAGCAGGTGAAATCGTGGAAGACGGGCGCTATCGCATCATCATCGTCGGCGGCGGCACCGCGGGCTGGATGGCGGCGGCGGGCCTCACGCGTCAGTTGGCGGCCGCCGATTATCGCATCACCCTGATCGAATCGGACGAGATCGGCACCGTCGGCGTGGGCGAGGCGACGCTGCCGCACATCAAGCTGTTCAACGACATGCTCGGGCTCGACGAGGCCGAGTTCATGCGCGAGACCCAGGCGACCTTCAAGCTGGGCATCGAATTCTGCGGTTGGGACCGGCCGGACTCCCGCTACATCCATCCGTTCGGCGCGTTCGGCGAGCCTTGGGGCGGCGTCGAGTTCCAGCATCACTGGCTGCGCCTGCAGGCATGCGGGCGGCCGGTGGCGCCGCTCCAGGCCTATTCCTATGCGGTGGCGGCGGCGCGGGCCAACGCCTTCGAGCTGCCCGACGAGGATCCCGGCTCGATCCGCTCGACCTATTCCTACGCCTATCATTTCGACGCCGGACGCTTCGCCGATTATCTGCGGCGCTGGGCAACGGCGCGCGGCGTCGAGCGGACCGAGGGGCAGGTCTGCGCGATCGACCGGGAAGGCGAATCCGGCGCGATCGAGGCCGTCACGCTCAAATCCGGCCAGCGGATCGAGGGCAATCTGTTCGTCGACTGCACCGGCTTCCGCTCGCTCCTCCTCGGCGGGCAGTTCGGGGTCGGCTGGGACGATTGGACCAAATGGCTGCCCTGCGACCGCGCGCTGGCGGTGCCGTGCGACCATGGCGGCGACCTCACCCCCTATACGCGCGCGACCGCGCGGCCGGCGGGCTGGCAATGGCGGATCCCGCTCCAGCACCGCATCGGCAACGGCTACATCTTCTCGAGCAACTTCCTGTCGGTGGAGGAAGCGGAGGACGTGCTGCTCGCCAATCTCGACGGCGCGCCCCAGGCCTCGCCGAAATTGCTGCGGTTCGCGCCGGGCCGGCGCGAAGACGCCTGGCGCGGCAATTGCGTCGCGATCGGCCTCGCCAGCGGCTTCCTCGAGCCGCTCGAATCGACCAGCATCTATTTGATCCAGGCGGCGGTGATCGACCTCGTCAACCTGATCCCGGCGCCGGGTACGGGACAGCGTCCGGACCCGCGTCTCGCCGACGAGTTCAACCGCCTGAACGCGATGCAATATGAGCGCGTGCGCGACTTCCTGATCCTCCATTACATCGCCAATCGCCGCGAGGGGGAGCCGTTCTGGGATTATCTGCGGACCATGCCGATCCCCGACACGCTGGCGCACAAGCTGGCGCTGTTCCGCGCCCGCGGGGCGGTGCCGAATTATCAATATGGGCTGTTCGCGCGCGACAGCTGGCTGTCCGTGCTGGTGGGGCAGGGGGTCGCGGCCGACGCCCATGATCGGCTGGCCGACCGGTTCGATCTCGATGCGACCGCCGCCCAGCTCGAGGATTTCAGGGACAGGATCGACGCGGGCGTGGCGGCGATGTCGCCGCACGGCGCCTTCGTCGCGCGCTATTGCGCCGGCCCGGAAGCGGCGCCGGCATGACCGCGCCGTCCCTGCGGGTGGTGATGGTCGGGCGCGACGCGGCTTTGTGGCTGACCGCGAGCGCGCTCCAGCGCGCGCTCGGCGCGGCCGCGGCGTCGATCGTCGCAGTCGAGCTGCCGACCGCGCTCGGCGCCTCCTCGGTCTATGCGTCGCTGCCGCCGCTCGAAGCGCTGCACAACAAGCTCGGGCTCGACGAATCCGCCTTGCTGCACGCGACGCGGGGCAGCTTCTCGCTGGGCTGCAATATCGTCGACAAATCCGGCGCCCTGCCGCCCTTCTTCCTCGCTTATGGCGCCTATGGCGCGCCGATCGATGGCGGCAGCTTCTTCCATTATTGGAATAAGGCCCGCCATTTCGGCCTCAACGTGCCGTTCGAGGATTTCTGCCTCACCGCCATGGCCGCGCGACAGGGGCGAATGCTGCTTCCGGACGAAGCGACTTTAGCCTTCGGGCGGACCGATTACGGCTATCACCTGCCGGCGATCGCCTATGCCGCCGCGCTGAAGGCCCACGCTGCCGCCTGCGGAGTCGCCGTGCATCATGTGCGGGAAATCCTGGTCGAGCGCAGCCCGGACACGGGAGAGATCGCGGCGGTGCGGCTGGACGGCGGCCTGCGCATCGAGGGCGACCTGTTCATCGACGCGACCGGCGGCGACGCCCTGCTGATCGGCGCCGCGGCGGGTGCCGCCGGCGGGGGCGCGGCATCGGATCCCGTCGTCGACCGCCGGCTGACGGCGCGGGCGCGTCCGTTCGCGCCGATCCCGGCTTATGCCGAGACCCGGCTCGGGGAGGCGGGCTGGGCGACGCTTTACGCCAGCCAGGCGGCCATTCATGTCGTCCACGCTTTCGCCTCGGCCGGGCAGAGCGACGAGGAAGCGCTGGCGGCGGCGTCGGACCTTGCCGGCCTGCCGCTCGTCGAGCCCGTCATGGAGCCGATCGCTCATGGCTGCCGTGACTCGGCCTGGGAGGGCAATTGCGTCGCGATCGGCGCCGGGGCCTGCGCGCCCGGCGCGCTGTTCGACCTCGAGCTTCACGCCATCCAGCTCGGCATCGTCCACCTGCTCGCCTTGTTCCCGGCGGGCGCTTCGTTCGCGGCCGAGCGGGCCGAATATAACCGCATCACCCGCTCCGCCTTCGAGCGCCTGCTCGATCTCCCATCGGCCTTCCAGGCGCTGAACCGGTTCGGCCGGCAGGGGATGTGGGGCAGGGCGCGGGCGGCGGATGTTCCTGCCGCGGTCGCGCATAAGATCGCGACCTTCCGCGCGCGGGGGGAAATCCCGCCGATGGAGGACGAGACGTTCGCGCCGGACTTCTGGCAGGCTCTGTTCGTCGGTCTCGGCGAGATGCCGGACAGCTGGCCGCCGGCGATCGACCGCACCCCGCCGGAGCGGATGAAGGCGGAATTCCGCCGCATCCTCGGCTTCGTCAAGGAGAAGGTGCTGGAGCAGCCGACCCACGATTCCTGCCTGAAGCGCCTGTCGCGGAGCGAGGCGGCATGACCGCACTGGCCGCGAAGCCCGCAGACGGCGCGTCGCCGCTCGACGCGCTCCCCCACGTGGCGCGGGCGACGGTCGCATCGGCGGCGGACGTGGAGGCGCTGCTGATCGGCGGCGAGCCGATCCTGCTGACCGGCCTGATCGACCATTGGCCGGCGCTCGCCGCCGGACGCGCCTCACCCGCGGCGCTCGGTGCCTATCTCAAGTCGATCGATCCCGGCGGCCCGGTGCCGGTGATGGAGGCTCCGCCGGCCAGCGACGGCAGGTTCGGCTATGCCGCGGACCTGCGCGAATTCAGCTTCACCAAGCGCCAGCGCGGGCTCGCCGAGACTCTGGACCGGATCGAGCGGAACGTCGGCGTCGAGGGCGCGCCGGTCATCGCCATCCAGATGCTGCCGCTCGCGTCGCGGCTGCCGCAATTCGTGCGCGACAATGCGATGACGCTGGTGCCGGCCGACAGCGAGCCGCGGCTGTGGCTGGGCGGGCCGGTGAAGACGCAGATCCACAACGATCGCGACCACAATCTGGCCTGCGTCCTCGCCGGCCGCCGCCGCTTCCTGCTGTTCCCGCCCGAACAGGTCGCCAATCTCTATATCGGCCCGCCCGACCGCCCGCCGCCGCTGTCGCTGGTGGATCCGGAGGCGCCCGACTTCGGTCTCTATCCCCGCTTTCGCGAGGCGCTGGCCGCGGCCCGGGTCGCGGATCTCGGGCCGGGCGACGCGCTGCTGCTGCCAAAATATTGGTGGCACCACGTCACCTCGCGCGATCCGTGGAATGCGATGGTCAATTACTGGTGGGGGAGCACGCCGCGCGGGCTGGAGAATGCCGGCGACTGCTTCCTCGCCGCCTTGCTCGCGATCAGGGACCTGCCGGCCGGCGAGCGGCTTTACTGGCGGGCGATGTTCGAAGCCCATGTCTTCGACGGCACCGGCGAGGCCGCCGCCCATATCCCGCCCCGCCTGCGCAGCTATCTGGGGGAGATGCCCCCGCATGAGCGCGCCGCGCTGAAGCGCCAGCTTCAGATCGCGATCCTCAAATCTTCGTGACCGCGCCGGCATCATCTTCGATCGGGAGTCCTCTATGCCTTCAATGAGACTGTGGCTGCGCCTCGCAATTGCCGGGATGTCGGTCGCAATGGTTCCGGCCGCGGCCGCGGCGCAGCCCGCGGCCGCGGGCGAAGCCCGGCTGACCGCCCGCCCGGACGGCATCGAGGCCCGCAGCGGTCCCTTGCTGATGCGCGTCACGGCGCTGACCGACGCGGTGCTTCGCGTGCGGATCGCCCGCGACGGCGCGCTGCCCGAAGATGCCAGCTGGGCCGTCGCCGGCGACCGGCGCGCCCAATCGGTCAGGGTCCAGCCCAGTGCCGACGGCTTCGCGACCGCCGGGCTTCGCGTCCATGTCGGCCCGGACCTGCGGCTGCGCGTGGAGGATAAGGCCGGGCGCATGATCGTCGCCGACGATGCGGAGCCGGTCCGCTTCGACGGCCGCGGCTTCGTCCTGCGCAAGGCCTTGCCCTACGGCGAGCATATCTTCGGGCTCGGCGACAAGACCGGCCCGCTCGACCGGCGGGGCGGGAGCTTCGTCGACTGGAACACCGACGCTTATGCCTTCACCGGCGCGACCGATCCGCTCTACAAGTCGATCCCCTTCTTCATCGGCATCGGCGGCGCCGGCGGCAGCTACGGCATCCTGCTCGACAATAGCTGGCGCGCCTGGTTCGATTTCGGCCATCGCGACGCGGAGGTGACGTCCTTCGGGGCGCCCGACGGGCCGATCGACTATTACGTCCTCGCCGGGCCGAGCACCGCCGAAGTGGTGCGCCGCTATACCGATCTGACCGGCAAGGCGCCGCTCGCGCCCTTATGGTCGCTCGGCTACCAGCAGTCGCGCTACTCCTACATGTCGGCCGACGAGGTCCGGTCCCTCGCGGCGCGCCTGCGCCAGGACAGGCTGCCGACCGACGTGGTCTGGCTCGACATCGACTTTCAGGACCGCAACCGGCCGTTCACCGTCAACCGCACCACCTTTCCCGACCTCAAGGGCCTGGCCGGCGACCTCGGCCGGCAGGGCGTCCGCCTCGTCGCCATCACCGACCTGCACGTCGCCCGCGCGCCGGGCCAGGGCTACGCGCCCTATGACAGCGGCATTGCCGGCAATCGCTTCGTCCACAATCCCGACGGCTCGGTCTATGTCGGCAAGGTCTGGCCGGGGGATTCGGTCTTCCCCGACTTCACCGACGCCGGCGCCCGCGCCTGGTGGGGAGGCCTGTTCCGGCCGCTCGTCGATGCCGGCATCGCCGGCATCTGGAACGACATGAACGAGCCTTCGGTGTTCGAGACGCCGCTCCTGACCATGCCGCCGGACACCGTCCACCGCATCGCCGGCGACGATTTCGCCCCGCGCGCGGCGAGCCATGCCGAGGTCCATAATATCTACGGGATGGAGAATAACCGCGCGACCTATGAGGGGCTGCGCGCCCTCAGCCCCGACGAGCGCGCCTTCGTGATGACCCGGGCAAGCTATGCCGGCGGCCAGCGTTATGCGGTGACCTGGACCGGCGACAACGGCTCGACCTGGGACCATCTCGCGCTGTCGGTGCACCAGCTGATCAATCTCGGCCTCTCCGGCTTCTCCTATGCCGCGGCGGACGTCGGCGGCTATACCGGCGGCCCCAGCCCGGAGCTGATGACCCGCTGGTTCCAGATCGCCGCCTTCACGCCGATCTTCCGCGATCATTCGGCCAAGGGTACGCCCCGCGCCGAGCCCTGGGTCGACGGGCCCGAGCAGCTCGCCATCCGCCGCCGCTTCGTCGAGCAGCGCTACCGGCTGCTTCCCTATCTCTACGCGCTTGCCGATCAGAATGCGCGGACCGGCGATCCGCTCATGCGGCCGGTCTTCTACGATTATCCCGCGGCGCTCGCCGCCCCCTGCGACCAGAACATGGCGTTCACCCTCGGCAAGGCGCTGCTGATCGCGCCGCCGCCGAAGGGCGAGTCCCCGCAAGCCTATCAGATCTGCCTGCCGGCCGGCGGCTGGTACGATTTTTGGACGGGCCGCCGGGTCGCCGGCGCTGCCGGCGCCGCGCCCTTCGATATCGTCACGGAGACGCCGCGGCTCGACCATCTGCCGGTCTATGTCCGTGCCGGCACGATCCTGCCGAGCCAGCCGCTGGTCCAGAGCACGAGCGAGGTGCCGCAGGGGCCGCTGACGCTCGACGTCTATCCGGGCCCCGATTGCGGCGGCATCATCTACCTGGACGACGGCCATTCGATGGCATTCCGGCGCGGCGCCTATTTGCGGCAGGCGGTGACCTGCCGCCTCGTCGCGCCCGGCCGGCTCGAAATCGACCTGGCGCCGCCGGAGGGCAGGTTCGCACCCTGGTGGCACGCGCTGTCGATCAGGGTGCACGGCTGGGACGGACCGGCCACGGTCAGCAGCGGCAATGCTCCGTTGAAATCGGACTTCGATCCGGCTTCGGGCCTGCTGCATTTCGAATTGTCGAGAATTTCGGAGGGTGTACATGTCATCATTGGTTGAAACGGTGCAAACTGGCGAAGTCACGAAGGGCATCGACGCGCCGGACCTTCGTATCTTCGTCTTCGCTCTCTTCTTCATCTTCGGCGGCATCACCAGCCTGAACGACGTCATCATCCCGAAGCTCAAGGATTTGTTTACCTTGAGTTACGGCGAGGTGATGCTGGTTCAGTCGGCCTTCTTCGCAGCCTATTTCGTAATTTCCCTCCCGGCCGCGGCCGTGGTGCGGCGGATCGGCTATATGCGCAGCGCCGCCCTCGGGCTCATGATCATGACCGCCGGCTGCCTCCTGTTCGTGCCCGCCTCGACCTCCGCCATGTTCGGCGTGTTCCTGCTCGCATTGTTCGTGCTCGCCGCGGGCATCACCATGGTCCAGGTGGTCGCCAATCCGCTGATCTCGATGCTGGGCAATCCGCGCACCGCCCATAGCCGCCTCACCTTCGCCCAGGCATTCAATTCGCTGGGCACCACGATCTTTCCCTATGTCGGCTCGATCCTGATCCTGGGATCGCTCGCCCATGTCGATCCGCGCACTTTGTCCGGCGGCGCCCTGGAGCTTTACCGCCAGACCGAGACGCGGGTCGTGGTTCACACCTATCTGGGGCTTGCCGCGGCGCTGACGGCGATCGCGGCTCTGGTCTGGCTGCGCCGCAAGCGGCTGCCGCACCAGCCCGTCCCCCAGTCGAGCATCCTCCACGCCTTCGACCTGCTCCGGCGCCCGCGCTTCGGCTTCGGCGCCCTGTGCATCTTCCTTTACGTCGGCGCCGAGGTGGCGATCGGATCGCTGATCGTGAATTACCTCGTCCAGGTGATGGGCCTCGGCGAGCAGGAGGCCGGCAAGCATGTCCCATTCTACTGGGGCGGCGCCATGATCGGCCGCTTCGCAGGCGCCGCGCTGCTTCGGATATACTCGCCCGGACGGGTGCTCGCCTGCGTCGCCGGCGCGGCGATCGCGCTGATCCTCGTCTCCGCGAACAGCCTCGGCCTCGTATCCGGCTGGTCGCTGCTCGCGATCGGGCTGATGAACTCGATCATGTTCCCGACCATCTTCAGCCTTGCCAGCGAGGGGCTGGGCGCGCGCGCCGCCGAGGGGTCGGGCATCATCTGCGTCGCCATCGTCGGCGGCGCGGTGGTGCCGCCGCTCACCGGCTATCTGGCCGATCTGGCCGGCCTCCACTTCGCGCTGCTGCTTCCGGCGCTCTGCTACGGCGTCATCGCCGGCTATGGGATCTATGCCCGGCGGCCGGCGACGGCGGCGAGATCGACGGCCGCCGCCGCCGCCTGAGGCTTGGGCCGCGGACATGATCAAACGGTAACTTGACCCCGGTCACGGCTTCGGGGAGCCTGCCGGCCGCGTCCAAAAGCAGCTAACAGGGCGAGCTGCCGGCCTGAAGCCGGCCGAGCGGCAGTGGGAGAGCAGTTTCGGCACAGGACGCCACCAGCCGGATTCGGACGGCATGAGCGCGAGGCGCATGACGGCATGGGCGATGTGAGGGACGCGGCCTCGCATCGTTTCCGGGCTTTCCTCGCGCGCAGGGGTTCGGCGATCGCGGCGATCGCCGTCGGCCTCGCTTTGGCCCTGTCCCTGCTCCTCGGCAACGACCTCGGCCAGATCGGCCGCATCCTGCTGGCGGCGCGCTGGTCGGTCCTGATCGTCGTCCTGCTGCATCTGCCGCAGACCCTGTTCTCGGTCCTGGGCTGGCGCGGGCTGATCGCGTCGCCGCCGCCGCTGCCGGCGCTCTATCTCCTCCGCTGGATCCGGGATTCGGTGAACACCCTGCTGCCGGTCGCGCAGGTCGGCGGCGACTTCGTCCGCGTCCGCCTGCTCGCCGCGCGCGGCTATTCGCTGACCGCCGCCGCGGCCTCCACCGTCGTCGACGTCGTGCTGGAGATGGGGACGCAGATCCTGTTCACGCTCGGCGCGATCCTGTTGCTGGTGGCGGGGCCGCATTTCGGCAATGCCGGGCCGATGGCGCTCGCCATTGCGGGCGGCAGCCTCACCGTGATCCTGCTCCTGTTCGCGGCGCAGCGCCTGGGCCTGCTCAGGCTCGCCGAGCGGCTGGTCGAGCGCGGCGGCGGGTGGGACAGGCTGGCCGGGCTGCACGACGCCGTCGCCGCTTTCGGCCGGGAGCGGGGGCGCCTGGCGCGCGCCGGCCTCTACCATCTCGCCGCCTGGCTGCTCGGCGGGGTGGAAAGCTATGCCGGGCTGAAGATCCTCGGTCTTCCCGGCGGGGTGCGGGAAGCATTGGTGATCGAGGCGCTGGGTCATGCCTCCCGCGCGGTCGGCTTCATGATTCCCGGAGCGCTCGGCGTTCAGGAAGGCGGCTATGTCCTGATCTGCGCGATGTTCGGCATCGGCCCGCAGGGCGCGCTGGCCCTGTCGCTGATCCGCCGCATCCGCGAGCTGATCCTCGGCGTGCCGGGCCTGATCCTGTGGCACCGGATCGAACGAAGTGGCGGCGCTCGGCATGATCCGGCCGCTCCATGACCTTATCGTAATTCGACTTTTGCCCGCGGCGCCATAGTTTGCCTGTGCTGAAGCTGGTACAATGCGAACATCCGGATGGTCTTGAACAACTTCCCACATCCCGAAGCCACGGCCGGAAAGCCGGAGGAGGTCGAAGGTTTCTTCGACCGGAATTTCTACACGCCGCTCGGCGGGTGGGTCGCCGCCCGCCTGAGCCGCACGAGGCTGACGCCCGATCACGTATCGTGGCTGTCGGTCGCGGCGGCGGCCCTGGCGGCCGCGGCCTATCTGGTGCCGTCGCTGGCCGGCGCGCTCGCCGCAACCGGCCTGTTCCTGGCCAGCGGCGTGCTCGACAGCGCCGACGGCCAGCTCGCCCGCGCCACCGGCCGCACGTCCGAGCTGGGCGAGACCCTGGACGGCTTTTGCGACACCCTGTCCTTCGGCCTCGTCTATCTCGCGGCGGCGATCCTGTTCGTCAGGGACGGGGGTTCGCCGGCTTTGGTCGTCGCGATCGGCTTCCTTGCCGGACTGTCGCATTCGATCCAGTCGTCGCTGGTCGATTTCGAGCGGCAGCTGTTCATCCATTTCGTCACCGGCCGGGGCCGCGTGCTGCGGGAGGATCCCGCGCTTCTCCGCTGCGAGCAGCGCGCCGCCAAAGCGCGGGGCGAAGGCCGGTGGCCGCAGGCGTTGCGGGCGATGCGGCTCGGCTATTGCGGACGGCAAAGGCGCTGGCTCGCCGGCAGCGTCGCTTTGCTCGATCTGCACCGGCGCCGCGTCGCGCCGTTCCCCGACCGGCAGCGATGGTTCGCCACGCTCTATCGGCGCCACATGGGCGGGATGCTGAAGCTCTGGACGTTGCTCGCCCCCAACAGCCACACATTCGGCGTCCTCGCCTGCGGGCTCGCGCCCTTTCTGATGCCGGACCTGCCCGCCTTGCGCTGGGGCCTGCCGCTCGTCTTCGCCTTCGATCTCGCTCTCAACCTGCCGCTCGCTTTGCTGATCCTGCTCCAGCGGCGCACGGACGGGATCCTCGCCGGAGAGATCGAGGCGCTGGGGGTCGAACAGGTCCCTCTTCGCGGCGCGCCGGTGGCGGGATGAGCTGCTTGCTGTTCGATTATGGCGGCACGCTGGATTCCGACGGGATCGCCTGGAAGGAGCGCTTCCACGCTCTCTATCGCGCCGAAGGGCTCGATATCCCGGCCCCGGCTTTCGACCGGCTCTTCTACGATGCCGACGATGCCCTGGTCGGGCAGCTGGACGTCGAGGCGGATCTCGAGGAGACGGTGCGGCAGCTGGTCGCCAATCTCGAGCGCGGCGCGGCGCCCCGGCTCGGCGAGGATTCCGATCGAGGCCGGCGCGTGACCTCGGCCTTCCTGGAGACGACCCGGGCGACGCTTCGGCGCAACATCCCGGTGCTGGCGGCGCTGCGGCCGCGCTACCGTCTCGGCATCGTCTCGAACTTCTACGGCAATCTGGCGGCGGTCTGCCGGGGCCTCGGCCTCGACGCCCTGTTCGACGCGGTGGTGGACAGCGAGCGGATCGGCGTCGGCAAGCCGGACCCGGCCATCTTCCGCGCCGCGATGGAGCCGCTCGGCGCCCGGCCCGAGACCACGATCATGATCGGCGATTCCCTCCATCGCGACCGCGAGGGCGCCCGCCGCTCGGGGCTGGGCTTCATCTGGATCGCTCCGGCCGCGGCGCATGGCGAAGCCGGCGCGGATCATCCGGCGCTCGCGCGCCTCGATGCGCTCGCGGGCGTCCTGCCTTGAGCGCGCCGACCCCCTGGCGGGCCGGCATCATCGCCGCCGGCGACGGCGCGCGGCTGCGGGCCGGCGGCTGGACCGGAAGCAAGGCGATGGCGCTGCTCGACGGCCGCCCGCTGATCGATCATGCGCTCGACCGGTTCGGCGCGAGCGGCGTCGAGTCGGTGGCGGTCGTCGTCAACGAGGCGAGCGTCGACTGCGCGCATCATCTCGCGGCGCGGCGCCGGCCGCCGGCGGTCGATCTGGTCGTCCGCACCACGCCCTCCTCCTTTGCCAGCTTCGCCCTGCTCGCCGATCGGCTGGCCGGGGCGCGGGCGGTGATCGCCACCGTCGACGCGATCATGCCCGAAGCCGATTTCGCCGCGTTCCTGGCCGCCGCGGCGCAGCTGCCGGCGGATGCGATCGGGCTGGGCGTGACCGGCCTCGTCGACGACGAAGCGCCGCTCTGGGCCGAGCTCGATCCCGCCGACGGCCGCGTCCGCCGGCTCGGCGGGGCGCCGGCGCCGCACGTCACCGCCGGTCTCTACGTGCTGCCGGCCCGGCTCCCGGCGTTCGGCGAGGCGGGTTTCGGGCGGCTTCGCGACTATCTGGGCCGGCTCGTGCAGGACGGCCATCCGGTCTATGGCATCGCGCTTCCGCAAGTGTTCGACGTCGATCGTCCGGGGGATCTGCAGCAGGCCGAACGGGCGCTCGCCTCCTGGCGGAGGACGGGGGAATGCGTATGACGAGGCGGCGCTGCTGGGGCATCTATCGCGAAGCGTCGCACTCGCCCGGCCGGGTCGACGACGATGCCGCGATCATGGACGCGGTCGCGGAAGCCTTGGCCGCCCACGGCCTGGCCGCCGCCATGCTGCCGCCCGAGGCTGCCGATGCCGCCTTCGCCGCGCCCGCTTCAGGGATCTTCGCGATGTGCGAGCAGGCCGCCATCCTGGCCCGGCTGGACGAGGCTTTCGAAAGCGGCGTTCCGATCGTCAACGCGCCGGCGGCGGTCCGCAACACCTATCGGCAGCGGACGGTCGAGCGGTTCCGGCTGTGCGACGTGCCGGCACCCGCCGGCCGGATCGTGCCGACGGCCACCTGGACGCCGGCCCCGGCGGCGGAGGTATGGGTCAAGCGCCCCGATTTCCACGCCACCGAGGAGGCCGACGTGCTGTTCGCCGGCTCCGAGGCGGAATGGCGGGCGGCGCTCGCCCGTTTCGCCCGGCGGGGCATGAGCGAAGTCGTGGTCCAGGCGCATGTGCCGGGCGACCTCGTCAAATTCTACGGCGTGGTCGGATCGGAGGCGGCGCCGGCCTGGTTCCACTTCTTCTATCACAAGGGCCAAATGCTCGCCGGGCACGCCTTCAGTTCGGACGCGCTGCAGGCGGCCGCATTCCGGGCCGCCGCGGCGCTTGGCGTCGAGATCTTCGGCGGCGATGCGATCGTCGGACCGGACGGACGGCCGCTGGTGATCGACCTCAACGCCTGGCCGAGCTTCGCGCTCTGCCGCGCCGAGGCGGCAGCCGCCATCGCGCGGCACCTCGCTTGCGCCTTTTCAAGCGAGGCGTCCGCGCCCCTTTTTGCAACCTCACGGACGGGCTGAACCATGGCCAACGACATGTCTCCAAATCCCTCTCCCGTCCGGGCCGCCATCGGCGACCCGCGTCCCGTCCCCGGGCCGCGGTCGAAAGCGATCTTCGCCGCCGAGGCCGAAGTGATGGCGCCGGGACTGCAGTCGATCGCCCTCTATTCGCAGATCGCCGTCGATCATGCTTCGGGCTGCACGATTACCGACGCCGACGGCGCCGAATATCTCGATTTCATCGCCGGCATCGCCGTCGGCAGCCTCGGCCACGGCCATCCCCATTATGTCGCAAGGCTGCGCGAGCAACTGGGCCGCGCCACCTTCGGCAGCTTCACCACCGCGAATCGCGCGCGCTTCCTCGCCTTGCTGCGCAGCGTGCTGCCGCCAGGGCTGACGCATGTGCAGCTCTTCTCGGGCGGCGCCGAGGCGGTCGAGGCCGCCATGCGGCTCGCCAAGTCGGTTACCGGCAAATATGAGTTCCTCGGCTTCTGGGGGGCGTTCCACGGCAAGACCGGCGGGGTGGCGCCGTTCCTCGGAGGCACCTCCCACCAGAATCTCGGCCCGGGCGCGCCCGGCGTGCATATGGCGCCCTATGCCAATTGCTACCGCTGCCCCTGGAATCTGCAGCATCCCAGCTGCGGCCTCGCCTGCGCCGAGCATCTGCGCGCGATGATCAGGACGGCGACGCGGCATCAGCTCGCGGCGATCCTGATCGAGCCGATGCAGGGCACCGCCGGCAACGTCATCCCTCCCGACGACTTCCTGCCGGCGGTCAAGGCGATCGCGCATGAATTCGACGCCCTGCTCATCGCCGACGAGGTGCTGACCGGTTTCGGCCGCACCGGGACCATGTTCGCCAGCGAGCAATCCGGCACCGTGCCGGACGTCATGACCCTCGGCAAGGGCATGGGCGGCGGCTTTCCGCTGAGCGGCGTCGCCTCCTCGCTGGAGGCCATGTCGGCGCGGCCGTTCGGGGAACCGAGCGGGAGCTCGTCGAGCTATGGCGGCAATCCGCTGGCGGCGACGGCGGGCCTCGCGGCGGTGGAAGCGATCATCGACGAGGCTTTGGTCGCCAATGCCGCCAGGATCGGCGCGATCATGCTCGACCGCCTGCGGGCGATGCAGGAGCGGCATCGCTGCATCGGCGACGTCCGCGGCCGCGGCCTGCTGATCGGCGTCGAGCTGGTCGCCGACCGCGCCACCAAGGTCCCGCTCGAGCGCGACATCACCTTCGACCTGTTCCAGGAATGCCTGAAGCGGGGCCTGATCGCGATGGCCTATTCGCACGCTATCCGCATCAATCCGCCTCTGGTGATCACCGAGGAGCAGGCGCTGCAGGGCCTCGACATATTGGAGGAGGCGCTGGCGGTGGTCGAGCGGCGCTTCGGCCTCGGATGACGATATTGCGCGCCTTGCGGGGCGCGATCCTCGGCTTCGGCCATGTCGCCGCTGCCGGCCACATGCCGTTCTGGGAGGAGCGGGCGGAGACCGAGATCGTCGCGATCGCCGACGCCGTCGCGGCGCGGCGCGAGATGTTCCTGCGCACGCGGCCCGGAGGCCGGGCCTATGCCACCGCCGAGGCCCTGCTCGCCGCCGAGACGCTGGATTTCGTCGACGTCTGCACGCCGCCGAGCAGCCATGCCGCCTGCGTCGAGCAGGCCCTCGATGCCGGCCTCAACGTGCTGTGCGAGAAGCCGCTGACCATTACGGCGCCCGACGCCCTGCGCATCGCCGGCAAGGCGGCGGCGGCGGGCCGCTCAGTCCATGTCGTGCACAATTGGCTCGAGGCGCCGGTCTGCCGCAAGGTCTCCGCTCTGCTGGCCGAAGGCGCCGTCGGCAGGGTCCGCTCGGTCTCCTGGGACACGAGCCGGACGGGCCTGGCGACGGCGGTCGGCGCGGAGGGCGGCAACTGGCGGATGGATCCGGGCGTGGCCGGCGGCGGCATCCTGCTCGATCACGGCTGGCACGCCGCTTATTGCGTCGCCCGCTGGGCCGGCGCCGCGCCCAGCTCGCTCTCCGCGCGGCTCGAAAATCGCGGCTTTCCCCATTGGCCGGTCGAGGACACGGCGACGATGGACATCGAATTCGGCGACGTTCAGGGCCACATCCACCTCACCTGGGCGGCCCTGGAAAGGTCCAACACGGTCAGCGTCACCGGCGATCGCGGCCGTATCGACGTCGCCGGCGCCGAGGTCATGCTCCACGATTCGCGCGGCGCCCGGCTTTGGACCTGCCCGCCTTCGCCGGCCGACGGCTCCCACCATCCCGACTGGTTCGCCGCCGTCGGCGATGACTTCCTGAAGGTGCTGGCCGGCACCGCCCACGACAATCTTCACGAGGCCGTGCTTTGCGCCTTGCTGATGGAGGCGGCCCAGAAATCGAGCGCGGCGGGCGGCGACTGGCTGCCGGTCGGAAACCTGCGCGGCGCGCCGACATGACTTTTATTGCCTTGCGCGGGGGTCCGGCGCCGGATGCTTTGCGTTAGGAGGGAGAGGATGCGCCAGCCGAGACCCCCGAGACGGGAAGCGCCCGAAATGCGGCCGGCCGGCGCCGGGCCGTCCGCTTTCGCGCTGGCCGCCGCCGGCACCGTCGTCGCGCTCTGGCTGCTCTACCAGATCCTCACCGCGATCCTGATCTTCTTCCTCGCCCTCGTCACGGCGATCGCCCTGTCGGGCCTGGTGCGCTGGCTGCAGGCGCGCGGGATGAGGCGCGGCATCGCCGTCGCCCTGTCGGTCCTCGGCTTCATCGCCTTCCTGGTGGCGCTCTTCATCCTGATCATCCCGCCGATCGGGGAGCAGGCCTCGACGCTGCTTCCCAACCTCCCGGGCCTGGTGTCGAAGGGCCTGCAGCGGATCACCTCGCATCTCGGCGATTATCCGCAGCTCCAGCAGTCGATCCAGGATCAGGCGAAGGGGTCGGCGCAGCTTCCCTCCCTGCTCGAGGTCGCGAAGCGGATCGGCGGCGTATCGCTGTCGCTGATCGGCGGCTTCGCCCTGCTGATCATCTATCTCAGCGCCGTCCTCTATCTCACCGCCGATCCGCTGCCGCTGATGCGCGGCTATGTCGCGAGCCTGCCGCGCCATCACCGCGCCGCCGGCATCCGCGCCTATCGCGGCGCCTCGCAGGCGGTGTTCGGCTGGATGAAGGCGAGCATCATCATCGGCCCGGTCGAGGCGCTGGCCAGCGGCGTCTTCCTGACCCTGATGGGCGTGCCGGGCGCCCTGGTCTGGGCCGCTTTGGCCTTCTTCGCCGAGTTCGTGCCGCGGATCGGCGGCTATGTCATGGCGATCCCGCCGGTCATCGTCGCGCTTTCGGTCGGCGTGCCGACGGCCCTGTGGACCGCCTTCTTCTATTTCGCGATGACAGAGCTGCTCGGCACGCTCGTCGCGCCGGTCATCCGCGGCACGGCGATGCGCATCCATCCCGCGGTGCTGCTGTTCGCAACCCTCGCTTCGGCGCTGGCCTTCGGCTTCCTCGGCGCGCTGGTCGGTGCTCCGGCCGCCGCCTTCGGGGTCGCCTATTACCGGGAATTCTACGTGAAGCGGCCCGACGCCGGGGCCGTGACTGAAAGCTCCCATCGCGATTATGAGGTCCGGAGATGACTCGACTGGTCTTTTTGCTCACCGGGGCCGTGCTGCTGGCCGGCGCTCCCCTCCACGCCGCGCCCCGGCTGACGCCCGAGGCGCGGCTGGCGCGCGAGCTCGCCGGCAAGGTCGCCGGTCCGCCGGTCGACTGCATCGAGCTGCGCGACATTCGCTCGACCCAG
>JAXDOV010000127.1:0-9955 GCA_034668705.1 Sphingomonadales bacterium | reverse complement strand
GGCCTCGTGCGGGGAGTGGTGATCGTTCACGCGCTTCGCCTCGCACGCTGCCGGAAAGGAGGGGTCCGCTCTACGCATGCGGCGCCGAAGCCGTCCAGTCCCGCCCCCGGCGGGACGCGCATGAACGGACGAGCAGGAGGGCGAGAGCAAGATAGAAAAGGCTCGCGACCAGCCAGTAATAGGCGCTGAAGCCGCCGGCGCGGTCGAGCCACGGCGTGAACTGGAGCACCGCCCGGTCGACATACCAGCAAAGGAGGATCGGCGCGGCGACCAGGGCGGCGAGCATCGGCTCCCGCTTCGCCCGTTCGACCAGCACGAGGAGCGGCAGGAACAGGATGAGCGCGTCATAAGCGCGATGATAGAGTACGAGCAGCGACAGGAAGGCCAGAGCGGCGAGGAAGAGTCCCTGATTGGGCGGCGGCCGCGACAGAGCGAGCGCCACGGCGAGGCCGGCGAGCGCCAGGGCGGCCGCGGCGGCAACGACCGGGGTGACGCCGAGCCCGTGGGTGATGGCGAACATGTCGACATAGCCGGAATAGAGCAGGGTGGCCGCGCCGGTGCGGAGCGCCTGGAGGACGAGCGACACCGGGTTCTCGCCGAGCCGCCAGGCGATGCCGAGCGTTATCAAGGCGTGCACCGCCAAAGCAGTCAGGAGCGGCCCCCATTGCCGCTTCAGCAGGAACCAGGGCAGCAGGAACAAGGTGACGCTGTACTTGACGAAGGAGGCGGCGAGGGCCGCGCCGGCGGCCAGCGGGTGGCCGCGGTCGGCCAGCGCGGCGGCGAGCAGCCAGAAGAACAGGCCCGCCGCCAAATGCTGACCGTTGCCGACGACGACCCGCCAAGGGAAGCTCGCGAGCAAGGCTGCCGTCAGCGCGACATAGCAGGCCATGTCCCGCCCCGGCAGCAGCCGGCGAAAGCCGAGGACGAGCAGCCCGGCGGTGAACATCAGGTTGGAGATCAGCCAGGCGAGCTTCGCGGTGGGCCAGGAGAGCAAGGCATAGGGCCAGAGCAGGATCAGCGCCGAAGGCACCTGCATCGGCTCCATCGGGAAGGGATTGGCGTCCGCCCGCGGCCGCTGGGCGAAGCCTTCGGGCGCGAGGGCGTGACGCCGATAGGGATTCTCGCGCGCAAGGTCCTGCGCCGCCTTCAACGACATGCCGAAATCGATGCTCCCACGCACCATCAAGGCGTTTCGGCACCCCTCGACCGCGGACGCGGCGGCGAGAAGGCAGAGCGGGACCAGCAGCGCCCGCACCGCCCAGACACGCAGCCGAAGACGCGGCATCGCGCTCATGCCCGCGCGGCGAAGCCGGCGCGCGGAATGCGTGCGGGCGGGGGTCCGATGGTCACGACCGGAACGTAGCTCAAGCCTCGGGCGCGGGGTAGGCGTGCCGCAAAGGCTGAAACATTCTAGGTCCCAGCCTGCAAGGGCCGCCTGGAACGGCGGCGGCCATCCGGGGTTTCATGCCGTGCGCGGTACGTTTCACGGCCCGGTTCCGCGTCGATTTCGGGGCGTGGCAGGCAGGAATATCCGGTGGCGAGTCAAGCGACGAAGGCGGCGACGGGGGTCGCCGGATTGGACGACATCCTGATCGGCGGCCTGAGGCGCGGCCGGGTCTTCCTGCTCGAGGGCAGCCCCGGCACCGGCAAGACGACCATCGCCAGCCAATTCCTGCTCGAGGGCGCCGCCAAAGGCGAGCGCGGGCTCTACATCACCTTGTCGGAGACCGAGGCCGAGCTGCGCGAGACGGCGGCGTCGCACGGCTGGGATTTCGGCGGGACCGAGATCTTCGAGCTGGTGCCGCCGGAGAGCCTGCTCGACGACGACCAGCAGCAGAGCCTGCTCTACTCGTCGGACCTCGAGCTCGGCGAGACCACCAGGCGGATCATCGAGGCGGTCGAGCAGGCGCAGCCGGCGCGGGTCGTGCTCGACAGCCTGTCCGAAATCCGCCTCCTCGCCCAGAGCTCGCTGCGCTATCGACGCCAGATCCTCGCCCTCAAGCATTATTTCTCCCACCACGATTCGACCGTGCTGATGCTGGACGATCTCACCACCGACACCCACGACAAGACCGTCCACAGCGTGGCCCATGGCGTCATCCGGCTCGAGGAGCTCGCGCCCGATTACGGCGCCGAGCGGCGGCGCCTGCGGGTGATCAAATATCGCGGCCAGCGGTTCCGCGGCGGCTATCACGATTTCGTCATCGATACCGGCGGCGTGCGCGTCTTCCCCCGTCTGGTCTCCGCCGAGCACAAGACCGCGTTCGAACGCGACGCCGTCAGGAGCCAGTCGGCCGAGCTCGACGCCTTGCTGGGCGGCGGCGTCGAGCGCGGCTCGAGCACGCTCATCCTCGGCCCGGCCGGCACCGGCAAGTCGCTGCTGACCCTGAGCTTCGCGGTGGCGGCGGTGCAGCGCGGCGAGCGGGCCGCCCTGTTCATCTTCGACGAGGAGCTCGGCCTGCTGTTCGAGCGGGCGAAAGGCCTCGGCTTCGAGCTCCAGGCGATGGTCGACACCGGCGACCTCACCGTCGAGCAGGTCGACGCCGCCGAGCTCGCGCCGGGCGAGTTCGCCCACCGCGTCCGGACGGCGGTGGAAGGCGGCGGCGCCCGCACCGTCGTGATCGACAGCCTCAACGGCTATCAGGCGGCGATGCCGCAGGAGCAGCAGCTCATCCTCCACATGCACGAGCTGCTCCAGTTCCTGAACCGCCAGGGCACGACCACCTTCCTGACCGTCGCGCAGCACGGGCTCGTCGGCGACATGAAGGCGCCTGTCGACGTCACCTATCTCGCCGACACCGTCATCCTGCTGCGCTATTTCGAGGCGGCGGGGCGGGTGCGCCGCGCCATTTCGGTGATCAAGAAGCGCACCAGCGGCCATGAGGACACGATCCGCGAATATCGGATCGGCGCGGACGGCATCAGCGTCGGCGCGCCGCTCCACAATTTCCAGGGGGTGCTGCGCGGCGTCCCCCAGCTGGTCGGCGAAGGGTCGCTGCTGGGGGAGGAGGCGTGAACGGCGACCGCTCCGAGCGCGCCCTGATCCTGGCGCCGGTCGGCCGCGACGCCGCCGTCGCCGCGGCGATGCTGGTCGAAGCGGGGATCGGCGCCTCGATCTGCTGCGATCTCGGTTCGCTCGTCGCCGAGCTCGGCATCGGCGCCGGTTTCGTGCTCGTCACCGAGGAGGCTCTGCAAGGCACCGACCTTCGCGCCGTCAGGGCCTGGATCGAGGCCCAGCCGGACTGGTCGGACCTGCCCTTCGTCCTCCTCACCAGCCGCGGCGGCGGCCTCGAGCGCAATCCGGCCGCCGGGCGCTTCCTCGATCTGCTCGGCAACGTCACCTTCCTCGAACGGCCCTTCCACCCGACCACCCTGGTCAGCGTCGCCCGCTCGGCGCTGCGGGGCCGCCGGCGCCAATATGACGCGCGGGCGCGCCTCGAATCGCTGGCGCTCAACCAGCGGAAGCTGAGGGATGCCAACGAGACGCTCGAGGCGCGGGTCGAGGAGCGCACCCGCGATCACGAAGCCGCGCTCGCCCAGCTCCACGAGGCGCAGAAGCTCGAGACGCTGGGCCAGCTGACCGGCGGCGTCGCCCACGACTTCAACAATCTGCTGACGCCGATCATCGGCAGCCTCGACCTGCTGCGGCGCCGCGTCCCCGCCGAGGACAAGGCGCACCGCCAGATCGAGATCGCCCTGCAGGCCGCCAGCCGCGCGGCGACCTTGGTCCAGCGCCTGCTCGCCTTCGCCCGGCGCCAGGACCTGCAGCCGCGCTCGATCGACATCGTCGCCTTGCTGCGCGGGATGCAGGATCTGATCCGCAAATCGGTCGGGCCGATGGTCGCGCTCGAGGTCGACTGCCCGGAGGCGCTGCCGCCGGCGCGGATCGATCCCAACCAGCTCGAGCTCGCCATCCTCAACCTCGCCCTCAACGCCCGCGACGCCATGGCCGGCGGCGGCAGGCTCGGCATTTCGGTGCGGCTGGAGCCGGTCGAGGCCGGCGGGCGGCTGAAGCCCGGCGACTATCTGTGCCTCGCCATCAGCGACACCGGCGTCGGCATGGACGCGGCGACCCTGGCGCATGCGATCGAGCCCTTCTTCTCGACCAAGGGCGTCGGCCGCGGCACCGGCCTCGGCCTGTCGATGGTCCACGGCCTCGCCGCGCAGCTCGGCGGCCGGCTGAGCCTCAAGAGCGAGCCCGGCGCCGGGACGGTCGCGGAAATGTGGCTGCCGGTCGCGACCGAGCCGGCGGAAGCCGCGGATGCCGAGCAGGGCGCTTTGGTCGCGCCGCCGCGGCCGGCGACGATCCTGCTGGTCGACGACGAGGATATCGTGCGCCGCGCGACGGCCGAGATGCTCGCCGACATCGGCTATGGCGTCGTCCAGGCCTCGTCCGGCGCGGAGGCGCTGCGGCTGCTGCGCGACGGCATCCGGTTCGACATCGTCGTCAGCGATTATCTGATGCCGGGGATGAATGGCGTCGAGCTGATCGACCATGCCCGGGCGCTGGCGCCGGCGCTGCCCGCTTTGCTGATCAGCGGCTATTCGCGGATCGCCGAGGGGCCGGGCGCCGAGCTGCCCCGTCTCGCCAAGCCCTTCCGCCAGGCCGAGCTGGCCGCCCATGTCGCCCAGCTCCTGGCCGGTCCCGCGCCGGCCACGATCCCCTTTCCCGCCGACCGCATCCGCCGCAACAGGTGACCGGCGGCGCCGCGGATTTATGCATCTTTTACGGGATCGGCCCCGTCTTCACATGGCAAGCTAACGCGGTCCGGGCCCATATCGGGGCGGCAATCGCAGCCTGGAGCGCGCCGTCATGGCCTCGTCCGAAACCACCCGTCTCATTCCCGCGCCGGCACGTTCGGGCGCCGGCGAACTGGTCCATGCCAGACTTTCCGGCCTGGTCCTGCTCGGGCTCTGCAGCCTGGCCTTGCTGCGGCTGCACCGGCTGGCGACGACGCTGCCGCTCCATCAGCCGACCCTCGTCGAGATGCTGCTGTCGCTCACCGCATTGCTGGCGGGCGTGAGCGGCGCGGCCCTCCTGTTCGAGGGCGCTGCCCTGTTCCGCCCCCTTGATCGGCGGCGCCGCTCGCCGCACGATGCGCGCGCCCGCTGAAGCAGCTGGGGACAAAAGATGCAGGATCTGATCTGGCTCGCCGCCATCGCGGCGCTCTCCGCCGCGGCCTTCCTCTACATCCGTCTCGCGGAGAAGGCATGATGAAGCTCGACCTTCTGCTCGGCGCCGTCACCGCCGCCGGACTTCTCCTTTACCTCGTCGCCGCCCTGCTGCGGCCCGAACGCTTCTGAGGGAGGCGCGCCGTGACGCTGCAAGGCTGGCTCCTCATTGCCCTCTTCACCGCGATCGTCCTGCTGATCGCGAAGCCGATGGGCGCATGGCTGTTCCGGCTGATGGAGGGTGGCCGTACCTGGCTGCACCCTGTGCTCGGACCGGTCGAGCGCGGCTTCTACCGCCTCGCCGGCGTCGATCCGGCGCACGACCAGAGCTGGCGCGATTATGCGGTCGCGATGATGGTCTTCAATGTCGCCGGCATCTTCCTGCTCTACGCCCAGCAGCGGCTCCAGGCCATGCTGCCCCTCAATCCGCAGGGTTTCGCGAACCTCACCCCGCATCTCGCCTTCAATAATGCAATCAGCTTCGTCACCAACACCAACTGGCAGAGCTATTCGGGTGAATCGACCATGTCGAACCTCACCCAGATGTGGGCTCTGGCGGTTCACAATTTCCTGTCGGCCGCGACCGGCATCGCCCTCGCCTTCGCCATGATCCGCGGCTTCGCGCGGCGGGAGGCGGCGGGGATCGGCAATTTCTGGGCCGACATGACCCGGGTCACGCTCTATCTGCTGCTGCCCGTCTCCTTCCTCTACGCTCTGGTGCTGATCGCCGGCGGCGTGCCGCAGACCCTGGCCGGCTCCGCCGTCGCCACCACGCTGGAAGGCGCCAGGCAGGTGATCGCGCTCGGGCCGGTGGCGAGCCAGGAGGCGATCAAGATGCTGGGCACCAATGGCGGCGGCTTCTTCAACGCCAATTCTGCCCACCCGTTCGAGAATCCGAATGCCCTCACCAACTTCCTGCAGATGGTGTCGATCTTTTCGATCGGCGCCGGCCTCACCTGGACCTTCGGCAAGGCGGTCGGCAACACCAGGCAGGGCCGGGCCTTGCTCTCCGCCATGCTGATCCTGTTCCTGGCAGGCGTCACCGTCGCTTACTGGCAGGAGGCGGCGGGCAATCCGAACCTCCACGCGCTCGGCGTCGCCGGCGGCAATATGGAGGGCAAGGAGGTCCGCTTCGGCATCGCCGCCTCGGCCTTGTTCGCCACCGTCACCACCGATGCGAGCTGCGGCGCGGTCAATGCGATGCACGACAGCTTCACCGCGCTCGGCGGTCTCGTGCCGCTCGTCAACATCCAGCTCGGCGAGATCGTCTTCGGCGGCGTCGGTTCGGGCCTCTATGGCTTCCTGCTCTTCGCCATCCTCGCCATCTTCGTCGCCGGCCTGATGGTCGGCCGCAGCCCGGAATATGTCGGCAAGAAGATCGAGGCGCGCGAGGTCAAGCTGGCGGTGCTGGCCATCGCCGTCCTGCCGCTCGTCATCCTGGGCTTCAGCGCGGTCGCCAGCGTCGTGCCGGCGGGGCTGGCGGGGCCGCTCAACAAGGGGCCGCACGGCTTTTCGGAAATCCTCTACGCCTTCACCAGCGCGGCGGGGAATAACGGCTCGGCCTTCGCCGGCCTGACCGCAGCCACGCCTTTCTATGACGGGATGCTCGCGGTGGCGATGTTCGTCGGCCGCTTCTTCATCATCATTCCGATGCTGGCGATCGCCGGCTCGCTCGCGGCCAAGCGCTATACGCCGGAGGGAGCAGGGTCCTTTCCGACCACCGGCCCGCTCTGGGTCGGCCTGCTGATCGGCGTCATCCTGATCATCGGCGGCCTTACCTTCATGCCGAGCCTCGTGCTCGGGCCCGGCGCCGACCATCTCGCGATGATCCACGGCCAGCTTTTCTGAGGCAGATGCCATGACCCGGCACGCAACCAAGAGTATTTCGATCTTCACCTGGGCACTGATCGGGCCTGCGATCGCCCAGGCCGCGGTCAAGCTCGACCCGCGCCTGCTCTACCGCAACCCGGTGATGTTCACGACCGGCGTGGTCGCATTGCTCCTCACCGTCCTGCTCGTCGCCGGCGAGGGGTTCGGCAGCCTCGGCTTCCAGCTGCAGCTGGTCGCCTGGCTGTGGCTCACCGTCCTGTTCGGCAATTTCGCCGAGGCGCTCGCCGAAGGTCGCGGCAAGGCGCAGGCCGCCTCGCTGCGCGACGCCAAGGCGCAGCTCTGGGCGAAGCGGCTGCTGGGCGTCGGCGACACGTTCGAGAAGGTCCAGGCCGAGAGCCTGCGCGCCGGCGAGGTCGTGCTGGTCGAGACCGGCGACCTCGTCCCCGCCGACGGCGAGGTGGTGGCGGGGGTCGCCTCGGTCAACGAAGCGGCGATCACCGGCGAGTCCGCGCCGGTGATCAGGGAGGCGGGCGGCGACCGCTCGGCGGTGACCGCCGGCACCCGCGTCATTTCGGACAGCATCAGGGTGAAGGTGACGGCGGAGCCGGGCCATGGCTTCCTCGACCGGATGATCGCCCTGATCGAAGGCGCCGAGCGGCAGAAGACGCCGAACGAGATCGCGCTGACCATCCTCCTCGTCGGCCTCACCATCATCTTCCTGATCGCGGTGGCGACGGTGCCCGGCTTCGCCTCTTATGCCGGAGGGCAGGTGCCGGTGCCGCTGCTCGCGGCCCTGCTGATCACGCTCATCCCGACGACGATCGCGGCCTTGCTCTCGGCGATCGGCATTGCCGGCATGGACCGGCTGGTGCGCTTCAACGTGCTCGCCAAATCGGGTCGTGCGGTGGAGGCGGCCGGGGACGTCGACGTGCTGCTGCTCGACAAGACCGGCACCGTCACCATCGGCGATCGCCACGCGACCGAGTTCCGTCCGCTCGCCGGCGTCGCCGAGTCCGAGCTGGCCGAGGCCGCCTATCTCGCCAGCCTGGCCGACGAGACGCCGGAGGGCCGCTCGATCGTCCAGCTCGCGCGCGAAAGATATCAGGTCGCCGAGCGGGCGCTGCCCCAGGATGCCGAAGTGGTGCCTTTCTCGGCCCACACCCGCCTCTCCGGCGTCAGGACCGGCGCCACCTTCCTCCAGAAGGGCGCGGTCGACGCCGTGCTGCGGACCGTTCCGGAGCAGAGCGCATCCGCCGCGGCCGCCGAGCTTCGCCGCCTCTCGGACGAGATCGCGCGGGCCGGCGGCACGCCGCTCGCCGTCGTCAGCAATGCGCGGCTGCTGGGCGTCCTCCACCTCAAGGACATCCTCAAGGCCGGCATGCGTGAACGCTTCGCGGAGCTCAGGCGGATGGGCATCCGCACGATCATGATCACCGGCGACAATCCGCTCACCGCCGCCTCGATCGCGGCGGAGGCCGGAGTCGACGATTTCCTCGCCGAGGCGACGCCCGAGGACAAGCTCGCCTTGATCCGCCGGGAGCAGCAAAGCGGGCGGCTGGTGGCGATGTGCGGCGACGGCACCAACGACGCGCCGGCGCTGGCCCAGGCCGATGTCGGCATCGCCATGAACACCGGCACCCAGGCGGCGCGCGAGGCCGGCAACATGGTCGACCTCGACAGCGATCCGACCAAGATGATCGAGGTGGTCGGGCTCGGCAAGCAGCTGCTGATGACACGCGGCAGCCTCACCACCTTTTCGGTGGCCAACGACGTCGCCAAATATTTCGCGATCATCCCGGCCATCTTCGCCGCCCTCTATCCCGGTCTCGGCGTGCTCAACGTCATGCAGCTGCGCAGCCCGGAGAGCGCCATCCTCTCGGCGATCATCTTCAATGCCCTGATCATTCCGTCGCTGGTCCCGCTCGCGCTCAAGGGCGTGAGATACCGGCCGGCGAGCGCCGGCGAGTTGCTCCGCCGCAACCTTGGCATTTACGGCCTCGGCGGCCTCGTCGCCCCCTTCATCGGCATCAAGCTGATCGACCTCGCGGTCGGCGGCCTGGGCATGGCCTGAACCACGGACTCAAATCATGAAGCTCTTTGCCCTCACGATCCTGCTCGCGGCTACGGCCGCGCCCGCCTTCGCCGACCCCGCGCCCCGGGAGACGCCGATCGGCACGGACCGGCCGACCGATCGCTCCGGCATCCGGCTCTTGTCTCGGCGTCTCGACCCGTTCTTGAGGAAAGTCTCGCCATGACCCGGCAGCTCCGCCCCGCCCTCGCCCTCCTCCTGCTGTTCACCCTGCTGCTCGGCATCGTCTACCCGCTCGCCTTGGTCGCGATCGGCCAGGCGCTGATGCCGTATCAGGCGAATGGCAGCCTCGTCCGCGACGGCGGCAGGGTCGTCGGATCCGCGCTGATCGGTCAGGCTTTCACGCGTCCCGGCTATTTCCACGGCCGGCCTTCCGCCGCCGGCCAGGGCTATGATCCGACCGCTTCCTCGGGCTCGAATTTCGGTCCGGCGAGCAGGATGCTGATCGACCGCACCCGCGATTCCGTCGCGGCGGCGCGTGCCGACGGCGTCAAGGGCCCGATCCCCGCCGACCTCGTCACCGCCTCCGGTTCCGGCCTCGACCCGGAGCTTTCGCCCGAGGCCGCGCTCGCTCAGGCGGCGCGGATCGCCGCCGCCCGTCATTTGCCGCCGGCGGAGGTTCGCGCCCTCGTCCAGCGGAACGTGCGGATGCCGGCGCTCGGCTTCATCGGCGAACCCCGCGTCAACGTGCTGGCGCTCAATCGACAACTCGACCGGATGGGCGCACAATTCGCGCAGTGAGCTCGACGCGAGAAGCCCAAAGGCCTTCCCCGGACGCCCTCCTGCGCGAAGCCGCGCGGGAAGGGCGCGGCCGCCTCAAGGTCTTCCTCGGCGCCGCGCCGGGCGTCGGCAAGACCTATGAGA
>JAXDOV010000126.1:0-6864 GCA_034668705.1 Sphingomonadales bacterium | reverse complement strand
TCTATTGTGCCGGAACGCTCCTAAATGCGCTCCGGAGAAAGGATCCATGAGATGATCGACATCCGTCCCTTCGCGTCGCTCGGCCATGCCGCCCATGGCTGGCTCGACGCCCGCCACCATTTCTCCTTCGCCGATTATCACGATTCCGGCCGCATGGGCTGGGGCGCGATCCGGGTGTGGAATGACGACGAGATCGGCGCCCGCTCCGGCTTCCCGCCCCACCCCCATTCGGACATGGAGATCATCACCTACGTCCGCCAGGGCGCCATCACCCACCAGGATTCGATGGGCAATCAGGGCCGCACCGAGGCCGGCGACGTCCAGGTCATGTCGGCCGGCACCGGCGTCCGCCATGCCGAATATAATCTGGAGGACGAGAAGACGACCCTGTTCCAGATCTGGGTGCTGACCGACCGGCCCGGCGCCGAGCCGGCCTGGGGCGCGAAACGTTTTCCCAAGGGCGACCGCGCCGGCAGCTTCGTGACCCTGGCCAGCGGCTTCGGCGAGGACGGCGACGCGCTGAAGATCAACGCCGCGGCGCGGGTGATGGGGGCGACGCTCAAGGCCGGCGAGACGGCCGAGCTCGCGCTCGACCCGTCGCGCCACGCCTATCTCGTGCCGCTGGGCGGCGCGATCGAGGTCAACGGGCGCCGGGCGGAACCGCGCGACGGCGTCGCCGTCACCGGCGAGGAAAAGGTGACGATCCGGGCGCTCGACGAGGCCGAGATCGTCCTCGTCGACGCACGTTAGGCAAGGTTCGCGCGCCCGACGTTAAGCAGAGTTCATTGGCGCGGGCGGGACGGAGGCTTTAAGGGGGCTTCATGCCCCACGTCCCGCCCCTCCGCGTCGACGTCGCCATCCTGCTGCTGTTGCTCATCGCGGCGGCTCTGCTCGCGGCGGGCCTGCGGATGCGCCGGCGCCGCCGGCGGTCCCCCCACGGCATCCGGGTGAACCTTGTCGCTGGGGACAACGACAGCAGCCCGACCGGCTGACGTCGTTTCAACGCATCCGGCTTTCAACTCATCCGGCGAAACGCGCCCTTCGCAACCGCGACGCGTCTGCGAAGCCACTGTTTCTGCTTTAGATTCGGCTAACCCTCTTTTCGCGGCACCGCCGGCCCGCCGCCGCGTTCCTGCCACCATGCCGCGTTATTATTTCCATGTGAACGGCCCCGGCGCGCGCCTCACGGACGAGCAGGGCATGGTGCTGCCGGATACCGAGGCGGCCTGGTATCAGGCGGTGCGTCACGCCCGCGAGCTGATCCGCGGCGATCTTCATCTCGGAACGTCGTGGGAGGGCCAGGCGATCGAGATCGCCGATGATGAGGGCGCGCCGCTCGACCGGCTGCCGCTGGCCGACATCGCCGGTTATGCGACCTGAATCGGTCACGGCCGGAGTGAATCGCGCTAGAGCATTGCGCGAAAAGGTGGGTACCGGCTTTTCGCAAAAAGCAATGCGATAACAAAGATCTCTAGAGCATTGGGCGATTCAACCTGATCGCCCAATGCTCTAGGCCCCGGCTTTCGCCGGGGAGCATCGGAGCGAATGGTGCTTGAAATTCGCGCCGCTCAGGGGCGGCCGAAGACGCCCTTGGGGATACGGCGCGGCGCCGGCGCGACGATCAGGTCCAGCTCCCTCTGGTGGAGCGGCCATTCGAACTCGCAGCCGATCTCCTTGTCCTTGGTCCAGATCACGCGGCTGCGCTTCGCCTCGAAGCCGGGCAGCTTCAGCCAGACCTCGGAGCCTTCCTCCAGCGGCTCGGGCACGTCCGCCTTGAAACCGCCAAGCGAGACGTCGACGAGAACGATCGGCGACGTCTTCGCGCCCGCCTCGCGCAAGGCGCCGGCGAGGTTGACGATCCGCCGCTCGGCCTTGCGGCCATCGGTGATCGGGATCTGCGACAGCTCGGCGTTGATGAACAAGGGGGGCTCCGGCTTCTGGTGGAACGCCCCTGCCTAGCCGCGCCTTGCCTAATATTCCGTTAGCCCGGGGACTCTCCTGCTCGGGGAGAGGCGTCAGTTCGGCGGCGGGCTCGCGGGGCCGCGGGCACGGGAGAGCGAGGCGGGGGCGGGCGGCCGCGGCGAGGCGGCCTCGCTCACCGTCTCGTCGTAGAAATTGTCGAGGTCGAGCCGCATCCGGCGGAGCTCCTCGGGGTTCAGATAGACCATGTGGCCGGAGCGATAATAGCGGAACAGTAGGTTCCGCTGCTGCCCCGGCTCCAGCATCATGTGCTTGAGGTCGCGCTCGGTCGAGAAGAAGGGCGTCGCCATGTCGTAATAGCCGTTCAGCGACAGCACCTTCAGATAGGGATTGGTGCGCATCGCCGCGGCGAGGTCGACGGTGACCGCCGGCGATTGCTGCGGCTGGTTGGAGCCCGGCGCGCGGTGATCCCATTTCCAGCTGAAATCGCCGCCGTCGCGCGCGCTGATCCGATAGTCGAGATCGCTTTCATAGCCGATCTCGCGCGACAGATAATCGTGGAAGGTCGAGATGAAGGCGCCGGAGATGGCGGTGTCGGACGGGTCGTATTCCGGCCGCTCGCCGGCCGCGTCCGGATTGGTGCCGATATAGCGGCTGTCGAAACGCCCGATCGTCTGGCGCCGGTCGCGCAACAGCTCGGTCTGGAAGCGGGAAAGATCGACGCGCAGATTGGCCCGCTTGAGGAAATCGACCGAAAGGCCGGTGAAGCGGCTCATCTCGCGCGCCACCTGGTCCTCCTCCTCCGGGCCGATCTCCTGCCCCTTGGCGAGCGCCGTGGCATAGGCGCCGTTGGCGAAGCGCCGCGATTCCTCCACCCACGCCTCCAGCTCGGCGCCGGCGCCGGCCTTGTGGTGATACCAGGCGGTCGCCGCATAGCTCGGCAGATAGCCGACATAGAGCTGGTCGAAGCCCGGCTGGCGGATGCCGTAATTGAGGATCGAGGAGAGGATGACGACGCCGTTCAGCGCCATCCCCCGTTCCTGCAGTGCGTAGGCGAGCGCCGCCGAGCGGGTGGTGCCGTAGGATTCGCCGAAGATGAACTTGGGGTCGTTCCACCGCGCATATTTGGTCGCGTAGCGCAGGATCGCCTTGGCGAAGGCGTCGACATCCTGATCGACCCCATAGAAATCGGCCGGCTTGGCCTCGCCCAGCGGTCGCGAATAGCCGGTGCCGACGGCGTCGAGGAAGACGAGGTCGGTGCGGTCGAGCAGGGTGTCGGGATTGGGGCCGAAGGCATAAGGAGCAGGCCGGATATATTCCGGATTGGCGGTCTGCACCCGCATCGGCCCGAACGAGCCCATGTGGAGCCAAAGGCTCGCCGAGCCGGGCCCGCCATTGTAGAAGAAGGTGACCGGCCGGCGCCGCCCCGGCGCTGGCGGGCTGGTATAGGCGACGTAGAAGACCGAGGCGGTCGGCTTGCCGTCCTTGTCGCGGATGGTCAGCGTGCCGGCGGTGGCGCGGTAGCGGATGGCGCGGCCGCCGATCGCGATATTGCGCTCCGACGATTTGGCCTGCTCCTCGACCGGGGCCTGCGCCTGGTCCTTCTTCGCCGCATCCTCCGCTTTGGCGTCGCGTGGGCGGGCGTCGCCGCCCCGGTCGCCGCCGCCGCGCTGGGGCGGCTGGGCGAGAGCGGCGGGCGCAGCGGCGAGGAGACAGGCGGCAAGAGCAATGAAGGTCGAATGGCGCATGGACGATGATCCCGGAGCGGGTGGAGGGGACGGCGCGCGTCTAAGACGCGCGCCGAAGGCCGTCGAGTCCCGCCGCCGTCAGCCCCCTTCGAGCTCGTCGACCAGCGAATGGGCGCCATAGACCTTGCGCAGCGCCTCGCTCACCGCCGCGGCCGAGACCGAGACGGCGCGGTTCAGCGCCGGATCGTAGCCGTAATCGCCGCCGAGGCTGTGGATGTTGCCGTCGAACACCGCGCCGATCACCTCGCCCCGCGCGTTGATCAAGGGCGAGCCCGAATTGCCGCCGATGATGTCGTTGGTGGTCGAGATGTTGAAGATGGTGTTCGGGTCGAGCTTGCCGCGCGCCGACACCCAGCGCGGATCGAGCTCGAACGGCTCCTGCCCGGTCGCCCGCTCGTAAAGGCCGCCGATCCTGGTGAAGGGCGGCACCATCGTGCCGCGCTCGTTCCAGCCGGCGATCCGGCCATAGGACAGGCGCAGGGTGAAGGTCGCATCGGGATAGGTGCTGGCGCCGTAGGCGGCGAAGCGGGCCTTGGCGATCGCTTCCGAGGCGGCGGTGACCGGCCCGTCGACTCTCTCGTTCCAGGCGGTGAGGATGCGGCGCGCTTCCGGATCGATGCGGAGCATGTACTGGATCATCGGATCGCTGGACGCGCGGATGGCGGCCATGCCGCCCTCCCACAAAGCCCGGCGCAGCGCGGGATCGCCGAGCTTCGAGCGGGCGAGGCGGGCCGAGAGCTGCTCGGGGCTGTCGCGGCCGAGCAGCAATTTGGTGTCGGCATGATCGACGGTCAGATATTCGCGCGACTTGGACAGCCAGAATTCGAGCAATTGCTGCTCCAGCGCCGGATAGACCGGCGCCGGATCGAGCAACTCCTTCTCGAGCAGGGGCAGCCGCGAATCGGAATAGCCGGGCAGGCGCTGCGCCGACGGCTTCTCGCGCTCGGCGGCGGCGCGGACCAAAGTCTTCGCATAAGCGAAGAGCGACGATCCCGCCGCGCCGCGCTCGACGAAGCGATAGGGCAGATAGAGCGCGCGCTGCTGCTGCTGCGCGGCGTCGATCACCGCCCAGGGATTGCCGAAGCCGGCGGGGAGCCTGCCCCTCATCCCGGCGACCTTCTGCCGGAGCGCGGCCTCCTGGGCGCGCTTGCCGCCGATGAAGGCGGCGTCGTTCAGCGCGAACAGGCGCCCGAAATAGACCTTGTAGCTATTCTCCAGCCCGAACAATTCGTCCTGCGCGATCCGTCGATTCTCGGCGCTCTCCTCGCTGAAGCGGAGCAGCCGGCCCCTCAGCTCGGACGAGAGCAAAGCCGTCACCGGCAGAGTGAGGTCGCGCTGCGTCTCGAGCTGCGACATGGTCAGCTGCCGGTCGGTGCCGCCGGGATTGCCGGCGACGAAGACCGGATCGCCGGCCGCCGGCGGGTTCGAGTTCCACTTGAGATGGCTGGGCGTCGCCACCGGCGCGCCATTCTCGTAGAGGCGGACGAAGGCGCTATCGAGATCGTAGCGCGGGAAGTTGAAATTGTCGGGGTCGCCGCCGAAGAAGGCGGTCTGCACGCCGGGCGAGAAGATCAGCCGGACGTCGGAATATTTGCGGTATTTGTAGAGCTTGTACTGGCCGCCATGATAGAGGTTGACGACCTGGCAGCGGTAGAGCCGCGTGTCCTGGCAATTCTCTTTCTCGATATTGCTGGTGACGGCGGTGCGCGCCTTGATCAGGGCGTCGCCGGCAAGGCCGCGGCCGGCGCCGGTCACCTGCGGCGTCACGTCGGTGATCGCGGTCAGGATCTCGGCCTGCATGCCGGCGCATTTCTTCTCCTCGCCAGCCCCGTTCGCGAGATAGCCGTGGGTGTAATAATCATGCTCGGGCGAGGAGAGGTCCTGCGCGCATCCGGCGACGCAATGATTGTTGGTGAGGACGAGGCCGCGGCCGCTCACCAAAGAGGCGGAGCAGCCGGTCGAGAGCCGCACCGCGGCATTGCGGACATGATCGAGCCAGGCCTGGTCGATAGTGACGCCATAGGCGGCCTTCACCTTCGCCGCCGGGAAGTTGTCGAAGGTCCACATGCCTTCGTCGGCGAGGGCCGGCGAGGCGGCGGCGGCGAGGATGGTGGTGAGCGAAAGAATGTGCAGCAATTTGCGCGCCATGAAGGTCTCCTGTTCAGACGCGCTGCATGGCCGCTCCGGGCCCGTGGCGCAATATCCCGGCCCGCTGAGGCCAGAATTATGCTGCGCAGCATTTTGCCCGGTCAGCGATGCTGCGCGGGCGGCTTTTCCCTGTCGTTGGCGGCGGCGATGAGCTCCGCCGCATGCGCGCCGAGCGCGACCGGCGCCTTCTGCTCCGGCGCCAGCGCCCGCGTCCACGGATTCATCGAGACGCAATAGCCGGTAAGGTCGCCGCATTCGCGGATCTCGCCGGTGTCGCTGTCGACGACGACGATGATATGCTCGTCATCCGCAATCGTCGCCGCCTTGGCGGCGCTCGCCTGCCTGGCAATGGCCATGTGTTGCCAGAGGTCGCCGGCACCGAACACGCCGATGCCGACATAGCGGCCATGCCGCGCAGGGCCGGAATTCTCGTCCGCCTGCCGGTCGCAGCCGCCGAGCAATACCGCCGCCGCCGGCGCCAGGAACCACAGCTTCGCGCCCATCCCAGGCCCTCCCGACGTCCGGATTAAGGCAAGAGGGCCGGACCGGCAATTGCGGCGGCGGTCAGACCGGCGCCTGGTCTTCCGGCCGCTGCATCCCCAGCCGGCGGTGATGCCAGGCGAAGACGGCGAGGGCGCCGCGATGGGGTCGCCACGCTTCGGCCAGGGCGCGCACCTGCTTCTCGCCTGGCCTGCCGTCGAGGCCCATGATCGCGCCGGTCTCGATCTGGACGGCGAGGTCGCCGGCCGGCCAGATGTCGCGGCGCCCCTCGGCGAAGAGAAGATAGATTTCCGCGGTCCAGCGGCCGATGCCCTTGACCTGGACGAGATGGGCGATCGCCTCCTCGTCATCCTCGGGCAGGCGGTCGAAATCGAGGCGGCCGGAGATCACCTCCTCGGCGAGGCTGCGCGCATAGCCCGCTTTCTGGCGCGACAGGCCGGCGGCACGGAGCGCCTCGTCGCTGGCGGCGAGCAGCCGCTCGGGATCGGGCGGATCGCCGATCGCGGCGGTGAGCTTCGCCCACATCGACGCCGCCGCCTTGATGCTG
>JAXDOV010000125.1:0-17416 GCA_034668705.1 Sphingomonadales bacterium | reverse complement strand
CGACGGCACCACCGTGTTGTAGGCGCGGCCCAAGCGGGTGATCGAATCGAGAAGGATGACGACGTCCTTCTTGTGCTCGACGAGGCGCTTGGCCTTTTCGATCACCATCTCGGCAACCTTGACATGGCGCTGCGCCGGCTCGTCGAAGGTCGAGGAGATGACCTCGCCCTTCACCGAGCGCTGCATGTCGGTCACTTCCTCCGGCCGCTCGTCGATCAGCAGGACGATAAGGAAGACCTCGGGATGATTGTCGGTGATCGCGCGGGCGATGTTCTGGAGGAGGACGGTCTTGCCGGTCCGTGGCGGCGCGACGATCAGGGCGCGCTGGCCCTTGCCCTGCGGCGAGATGATGTCGATGACCCGCGCCGACTTGTCCTTGACGGTCGGATCGGAGCTGTCGAGGGTGAGCTTCTCGTCGGGATAGAGCGGCGTCAGATTGTCGAAATTGACGCGGTGGCGGACCGCTTCGGGATCGTCGAAATTGACCGAGATCAGGCGGGTCAGCGCGAAATAGCGCTCGCCGTCCTTCGGTCCGCGGATCTCGCCCTCGACCGTGTCGCCGGTGCGCAGGCCGAACTTGCGGACCTGGTTCGGCGCGACATAGATGTCGTCCGGGCCGGCGAGATAATTCGCCTCGGGCGAGCGGAGGAAGCCGAAGCCGTCGGGCAGCACTTCGATCGTGCCCATGCCCATGATCTCCTGGCCGTTCTCGGCCTGGACCTTGAGGATGGAGAACATCAGCTCCTGCTTGCGCAGGGTCGAGGCGCCCTCGATGCCGAGCTCTTCGGCCATGGCGACCAGATCGGCGGGGGATTTCTGTTTCAGGTCTTTGAGATGCATGTGGAAATTACTCGGAAATTGGAGGGTCGTCCGGACGCGCGGAGGATAAGGAGGCGGCTGGATGCCCACGCGGACGGCGGGCGAACGACGGCTTCGGCGTTATGCCCGCGCCGGAATCAAGTCAAGCGGGCTAACCCTGCCCGCACGCGTCAGAACGGCCTGACGATCACCAGCACGACGATCAGTACGACCGCCAGGCCGGGAATCTCGTTCATCAGCCGCAGCGCCCGGCCGCCGACCGGGCGCTCGCCGCGCGCGAGCTTGCGGCCGTAGCCGATCATCCATCCGTGATAGGCCGAGAGGCCCAGCACGAGCAGGAACTTCAGCTGGAACCAGTGCCAGATCCAAGCCTGGGTGATCCAGGCGAGGGTCAGGCCGAAGATCCAGACCATGATCATCGCCGGGTTGAGGATGATCGAGCGGAGCTTGCGCTCGCGTTCGATCCATTTCTTCTCCTCGGCCGAGCCCGGCGCCGATTCCTGGTGGTAGATGTAATAACGCGGCAGCATGAACAGGGCCGCGATCCAGAACATCACGAAGATGAGATGGCCGGCCTTGATCCAGGCGTAGGTCAAGCTGAGCGCCGCCTGCAGGCCATCGATCACCGGCGCACCAGCTGGAGAAGCTTTTCGACGTGGGAGATCGGCGTGTCCGGCAAAATGCCATGCCCCAGGTTGAAGATGTGCGGGCGCCCCGCAAGGCTAGATAGGATGCGCCCTACCGCAGTTTCAAGCACCTCGCCGCCGGCGATCAGCGCCAGCGGGTCGAGATTGCCCTGGACCGGCATGCCGGCGGGCAGGGAAGCGGCCGCCCATTCCGCATCCACCGTCTCGTCGAGCCCGATCGCGTCGACGCCGGTCTCGCGGGCATAAGCCGGAAGCTTGCCGCCGGCGCCCTTGGGAAAGCCGATCACCGGAATCTCCGGATGGCGCGCCTTGAGGCCGGCGACGATCGCCGCGGTCGGCGCGATCACCCAGCGTTCGAACTGGGCTGGAGAAAGGCTGCCGGCCCAGGAGTCGAACAATTGCACGGCCTCGACCCCGGCGCGGATCTGGCCGGAAAGATAGTCGATCGTCGCCGCGACGATACGGTCGACGATCTCCTGGAATCCGGCCGGATCGCGATAGGCGTAACGCCGCGCCTCCGCCTGGTCGCGGCTGCCCTGGCCGGCGATCATGTAGGTGGAAACGGTCCAGGGGCTGCCGGCGAAACCGAGAAAGGTGGTGTCTTTCGGGAGACAGGCCGCAACTTTCTCCACAGTCCGGTAGACGGGCTCGAGACGGGCCGAATCGGGCGTCAGCGACGCCAGCGCCGATTCGGCGAGCGGCGGCGACAGGCGCGGCCCCTCGCCGGCCTCGAAGCGCAGGCCCTGGCCGAGCGCATAGGGGATCATCAATATGTCGGAGAACAGGATCGCGCCGTCGAAGCCGAAACGGCTGATCGGCTGGAGCGTCACTTCGGCCGCGGCGTCCGGATCGGTGGCGAGCTCGAGGAAGCCGCCCTTCCTCTCCCGCAGCGCGCGATATTCGGGAAGGTAGCGTCCCGCCTGCCGCATCAGCCAAATCGGTGTTTTTTCAGCCTTTTTACCCTTCAGCACGGCGAGCAAAGGCTTGGTCGTGCCGGTCATGCGGATCGCGCGAGCTCCCGTCTCTTCTCTTATAAGAGACTCTAATAGAATCATTGTTGAAGGTAGTAGGGCGGCTGAGAGCGGGGTTTATTGGCTCCGCCCGATTTTGCAAACAGCTTGACTCCGCACGCGTCGCGGAAGCCCGCGGAGTCGCGGCCGCTATCCCCGCAATCCACAGCTTATCGTTGGGAACTTTTTCACCTTTGCCATTCTGTGGGCCGATTTCGGAATGCGGGGAGAAACGGCTCGCTTGCAACCGTCCCGAGGCTTGGACTAGCGATTTCCCCATGTTTATCCACAGGCGCTTCTGATGGCCGATCCCTTCCACCTCCATCTGCTGTCGGACTCGACGGGAGAGACGCTGGAGCTGATCGCCAAGGCCTGCCTCGCCCAGTTCGACCATGTCGAGGTGCTCCAGCATCTCTGGCCGATGGTGCGCTCCGAAGGCCATCTCGACCGGGTGCTCGACGATATCGAGCGGCGGCCGGGCCTGGTCCTCTACACCCTGGTGAACAGCAACATCCGCCGCGAGCTCGAGCAGAAGACGCGCCGCCGCGGCCTCCACGCGGTGTCGGTGCTCGATCCGGTCACCCATGCGCTGTCGGCGATGCTGGGCCAGGAAGCGAAGGGCCGGCCGGGGCGGCAGCATGCGCTCGACGCCGCTTATTTCGCGCGGGTCGACGCGATCCAGTTCACCATCGCCCATGACGACGGCGTCGGCGCCGACAATTGGGAGGAAGCGGACATCATCCTCGCCGGCGTCTCGCGCACCTCGAAGACGCCGACCAGCATCTATCTCGCCAATCGCGGCTACAAGGTCGCGAACGTGCCCCTGGTGCCGGAATCGCCGCCGCCCGCCACGCTCTGCAAATTGCGCCATCCCCTGGTGGTCGGCCTCACCACCAATCCCGACCGCCTGATCCAGATCCGCCGCAACCGGCTGCTGTCGCTCAACCAGGCGCCGGAGACCGATTATGTCGACCGCGAGGCGGTCAATGCCGAGCTCGCCTTCGCCCGCCGCATGTTCGCCGACAATGGCTGGCCGGTGATCGACGTCACCCGCCGCTCGATCGAGGAAACCGCCTTCGCCATCGTCCAATTGTGCAACGAGCGAATCGACGCAGCGACGGCGGCGGCCGCCGGATGAGACTGCTGCTCGCTTCGAAGAGCGGCGCCCGGCGGGCGATGCTGGAGGCGGCGGGAATCCCGTTCCAGCCGGTCGAGGCGGAGCTCGACGAGGAAGCGGCGAAAGGCGGTCTCGAAAGCGCCGGCTTCGACGCGATCGGCATCGCCGAGGAGCTGGCGCAATTGAAGGCGCTGAGCGTTGCCGCGGGCGACGGCGATCTGGTGCTCGGCTGCGACCAGGTGCTGGAGCGGGAGGACGGCTCCGTCCTCAGCAAGCCCGGCTCGCGCGACGAGCTGCTGCGCCAGCTGAAGAGTCTCGGCGGCGCCACCCACAAGCTCCACTCCGCCGCCGTCATCTGCGAGGCCGGCGCGGCCAAATGGTGGGCGGTCGAGACGGCGGCGCTGACGATGCGGCCGCTGGGCGAGCCCTTCCTCCGTTCCTATCTCGACCGCGAATGGGAGCATGTGCGCTGGAACGTGGGCGGCTATCGGATCGAGGGGCCGGGCGTGCAGCTGTTCGAGAAGATCGAGGGCAGCCATTTCGCCATCCTCGGCCTGCCTCTCCTGCCCCTGCTCGCCTATCTGCGCGAGCGCGGCCTGCTCGAACGCTGATGGGGGTGCCTTATGCCGAGGTGATCGGCGATCCGATCGCCCATTCCAAATCGCCGGTCATCCACAAATTCTGGCTCGAGAAATTGGGGCTGGAGGGGGATTATCGCCGCGCTCTTGTCCGTGCCGGCGAGCTGGCCTCCTATCTTTCCAGCCGGCGAGTCGACCCGGATTGGCGCGGCTGCAACGTCACCATGCCGCACAAGGCCGCGATCGGGCCGTTGCTCGACGATGTGGAATCCTCCGCCGGCCGGATCGGCGCGGTCAATACGGTCACGCGATTCGACGCGCTTGTCGTCGGCCTCAATACCGATTTGCAGGGATTCGATCTTGCGCTCGGCGCCTTCTCCGCCACCGGCAAGGACGTGGTGCTGATCGGCGCCGGCGGCGCCGCGCGGGCCGCGCTCGAGGCGCTGAGGCAGGCAAGGCCCGCTTCGCTGAGCGTGATGAACCGCGATCCCGGCAGAGCCGCCCGCCTCCTCGCCGATCTCGGGATCGCGGGCGACGCCGTGCCTCTCGGCGATCCGGCGCCGGCCGATTTGCTGATCAACGCAAGCGCGCTCGGCATGGCGGACCATCCGCCGCTGGAGATCGACCTCGCCGCCCTGCGTCCCGGCGCCGTGATCCTCGACATGGTCTACCACCCCGTGGACACGCCGCTGCTGCGCCAGGCGCGCAGCCTGGGCCTGCACGGCATCGACGGTCTTCAGATGCTGGTGGGCCAGGCCGCCCAGGCCTTCGCGCTGTTCTTCGGGGCGCCGCCGCCGCGCGAGCATGACGCCGAGCTTCGCGAGCGGCTCATTCGATGATCAGGCTCGGCCTCACCGGCTCGATCGGGATGGGCAAATCGGCCGTCGCCGCGATGTTCGCCGAGGCAGGCGTGCCGGTGTTCGACGCCGATGCCGCGGTCCACGCGCTGCAGGGGCCGGCGGGCGCTTTGGTCGCGGCGATCGAGGCGGAATTTCCCGGCACGACAGGCCCCGGCGGCGTCGACCGCGGCACCTTGGCCGAGCGGGTGCTGGGCGAACCGGAGAGGCTGCGCAGGCTGGAGGCCCTGGTCCATCCGGCGGTGGCGCGGGAGCGGGAGGCGTTCCTCGCCGCGCATCACGACGCGGCTCTGGTGGTGCTCGACATCCCCCTCCTCTTCGAGGCCGGCGGCTGGAACCAGGTCGACAAGATCGCCGTGGTCTCGGCCCCGGGCGACATCCAGCGCGAAAGGGTGCTGGCGCGGCCGGGCATGACGGTCGAAAAATTCGCGCGGATTCTCGCCCGCCAGATGCCCGACGAGGAGAAGAGGGCGCGCGCCGATTTCGTCATCTCCACCGGCGCTTCCTTCGCCGAAACAAGGGCTTCGGTTCGCCGCATCGTCGCTTGCCTGATCGGCGCGGCCGATTCATAGTCGGCTCATGCGCGAGATCGTCTTCGACACCGAGACCACCGGCCTCAGCCCGCTGACCGGCGACCGGATGGTCGAGATCGGCTGCGTCGAATTGTTCAACCGGATCGAGACCGGCCGCACCTACCATGCCTATTTCAATCCCGGCCGGTCGATGCCGAGCGGGGCCGAGGCGGTGCACGGCCTCTCCGAGGCTTTCCTCGCCGACAAGCCGTCTTTCCGCGACAAGGTCGAGGAGCTGATCGATTTCCTCGGCGACTGCCCGCTGGTCGCGCATAATGCGAGCTTCGACTTCGGCTTCCTCAACCACGAGCTCGGCCTGTGCGGCCGTCCGCTGATCTGCCTGACGCGGATGGTCGACACGCTGGCGATCGCGCGGACCCGGCATCCCGGCGCCAAGCACAGCCTCGATGCCTTGTGCACCCGCTTCGGCGTCGACCGCAGCCTCCGCGTCAAGCACGGCGCCCTGATCGACGCCCAATTGCTTGCCCAATGCTATGTCGAGCTGACCGGCGGCCGCCAGATCGGCCTCGGCCTCGCCGATATCGTCGTCGAGACGATCGAAACCGACGAGAGCCGGGCGGCGGCGGCCGGGATCGTCGCGGTCGCGCTCGAGATCCGCCCGCCTCGCCCGCACGCGCCGAGCGAGGACGAGCTGCTCGCTCATGCCCGATTCCTGGCGACCATCGTCGATCCGATCTGGCACCGGCTCGACGGACGCAGTTGACGGCCCGGCGGCGCGGAGCCTAATCCGCGCCCCGCATCTACGGAGAAGCTCATGGATATCCGGGTCTCCGGCCATCAGGTCGACACTGGCGAATCGCTTCGGGCCCACGTCGAGGCGCGCCTCCGCGCCGCCGATCTCAAATATGCGGCGCGGCTGGTGTCGGTCCAGGTCACCTTCGGCAAGGGGCCCCACGATCATCGCTTCACCTGCGAGGTGATCGCCCACGCGCCGCAGGGGGTGGTGATGAAGGCGCTCGAAGGCGCCGCCGTCGCCCGCGCCGCCTTCGACGCCGCCGCCGAAAAGGTCGAGAAGCAGCTTCGCCGGCACATGCGCAAGGTCAAGGACCGGCGCGCCGATCCCGCCGAGATCTTCGAGGCGGCCGGCGAATATGGCGGGCGACGAGGCGACGAGGCTGCGAGCCCGGCCGAGGCCTGAGCCGAACGGCGAACTGGCGCTTCGCCCGGCGAGCGCCTATCTCTCATTCTTCTGTCCGCAGGGGCCGGGGGTTGCCCCTCTCCGGAGACGCATGAACGACCTTTCCGACATTCTGACGAGTGACGCGATCGACGAGCATCTGGCGGCCGCCAACAAGAAGGCGCTGTTCCAGCAGCTCGGGGCGGCGGTCTCCAGGCGCACCGGCCTGGCCACCAAGACGATCGTGACGGCGCTCGCCGAGCGCGAGAAGATCGGCTCGACCGGCTTCGGCGCCGGCATCGCCATTCCGCATGCCAAGGTCGGCGGTCTCGACCGCGTCGTCGGCTATTTCGCCCGCATGGCCGCGCCGATCGACTTCCAGGCGGTCGACGGCCTGCCGGTCGATCTCGTCTTCATGATCCTGTCGCCGACCGATTCGGGCGCCGACCATTTGAAGGCGCTCGCCGGCGTCAGCCGCGCGCTTCGCGACCGCAACCTCACCGCCAAGCTTCGCGGCGCCCGGTCGCGCGACGCGATCTTCGCCCTGCTCGCCGGCATCGAAAGCCTTCATGCCGCCTGAGGGCGATCGCGAAGCGGGCGCGGCGGCGTCCGCCCCCGGCCAGGCGGCGCATTTCCGGGCTCTCGAATCGCTCTATCGCATGGCGCCGGTCAACCGGCTGTTCGAGTCGCGGATGGAGATCGTCGAGCCCGGCTTCGCGCGAATCCGCTTCCGGGTGGAGGAGAACGCCTTCCACGCCGCCGGCGCCGCCCACGGCACGCTCTATTTCAAGATGCTCGACGACGCCGCCTTCTACGCCTGCAACAGCCTCGTCACCGACCGCTTCCTGCTGACCACCGCCTTCAACCTCCTCTTCACCCGGCCGCTGCGCGGCGGCGAGGCGGTCGCCGAAGGCCGCTGGGCGAGCGGCCGGCGCCGGGTCTTCGTCGGCGAGGCGCGGCTGGTCGACGCCGAGGGCGAGGAAGCGGCGCGGGGCACCGGCACCTTCATGCGCTCGCGCATCCCGCTGGCGAGCCTCCCCGGCTACGGCGCCGGCTGACATGGCGCCGCGGCTGGCAAGCTCGGTGCTCGCCAGCGCCTTGCTGCGCCTGGCGGAGGCGCAGGGCGGATTCGGCGCGGTCCTCGCCAAAGGCGACGCGACGGCCGGCTCGATCCTCGTGATCCTCCTCGAAAAGGGCGGAAATCCGCGGATTTTCGAGCGAATCCTGCAGGCCGGCGGCGATTACGCCTGGGCCGCCGCCGGCCCTGGCTCATCGGCTGGTGAGTCGGAAGTTCCCTCGTTCATCGCGCGAAGGCGGCGCTTCGACCCCGATTTGTGGGTTCTGGAACTGGATATCCCGTCTGCCGAACGGTTCGCCGATGAAATGAACTCGATCGGTTGACCCCCGGGGCCGCGGCCCGTAGCCGCCATCTCAGTTCTTGCGAGAGCGGGGGCCGTCACGACCCGGGGTAAGGGAGGTAGGCGGCCACGCGAGACGGAAGGCAGTCCGGATGCATGTTTTCTGCGCATCCGCTTAGGACCGGCCCGCCGCATTGATGCGATGATGAATGAGATTTCCCAATCGCGCCGGCGGCGTCGCCGCGGCTATGCTTTTCCTGTTGCTCGGGACCTTCAATCCGACTCCGTCCCGGGCCTGGCAGATCGACCTGCCCAATCAGGCCGCGCCGATCCCGGCGCCGGCCGCACCCGAAGCCCCGATCGATCAAATGGCTCCGGCCGCTTCGGCGGCTGATGCGCAAACGGCGATCGTTGCTCCGGTTGCTTCCCAGCCGGTCGTTCCTCAGATCAGGACGGAAGCCGCGCCGCGGCGCTCGCTCGCCGAGATGGTCGAGAGCTATGCCGCCGGCGCCGGCGCCGACGGAGAGCAGGAATGCCTCGCCAATGCGGTCTATTTCGAGGCCAAGGGCGAGCCGCTGCGCGGCCAGCTCGCCGTCGCCCAGGTGATCCTCAACCGCACCCGTTCCGGCCGCTTCCCCTCCTCGGTCTGCGGCGTGGTGAAGCAAAGGGGCCAATTCTCCTTCGTCCACCGCGGCCGCCTGCCGGTCGTGCCGCGCGGCTCCGCCGCCTGGCGCAAGGCCGTCGCCGTCGCCCGCATGGCGCGCGAGGGACGGGAGGAAAGGATGGCCTCCAACGCGCTCTTCTTCCACGCCCGCGGCGTCGCGGCGGGATGGCGCGGCGTCACCCATGTCGGCCAGATCGGCAACCACATCTTCTATCGCTGAGGCGTTCCGCCGCTTCCGTTCGTTCCTCTTTCATTCTAGTCTTGGGGGATGGCCTCCACCCCGATTCTCGAGCCCGACCTCTGCTTCGCCGACGCCCCGCTCGCCGCCCAGGACGTGGCGCGGGGCGTCACGCGCCTGTTCTTCAACCAGGATCTGTTCGGGCTGTGCGAAGTGCCGCTGCCGAACGGGCGCCGCGCCGACATGATGGCGATCGACGCGTCGGGGATGATCTCCATCGTCGAGATCAAGGTGTCGCGGGCCGATCTGCTCGGCGACGGCAAATGGCGCGATTATCTCGATTATTGCGACCGCTTCTTCTGGGCGGTGCCGGCGGGATTCAACCTGCAGCCGTTCGAGCAGGACTGCTTTCATCCGGGCGCCTGCGGCCTGATCGTCGCCGACCGCTACGATGCGGCGGTGGTGCGCGACGCCCCGCTCCGCAAGCTCGCACCGGCCCGGCGCAAGGCGGAGACGCTCCGCTTCGCCCGCCGCGCCGCCCGCCGGCTGGTCGGCGACCTCGATCCCGCACTGGCGGGATTCGCCTGAGGTCGGACTGTTGAGGCTTTACAGCTTCGGCCCCGCCGCGGCGCGGGCCGGGGCCGGGCGCTGGCCCTCGAGCAGGCGCAGGATCGACAGAGCGCGGCCGTCCTGGCGGGCATAATCGAGCGCGGAATAGCCGGCCGTATGGTCGGCCTTCTTCGGATCGGCGCCCCCCTGGAGGAGCATCCGCACCATCGGCACGTCGCGATTGTGGACGGCGAGGATCAAGGGCGTCTCGCCGCGCGCATTGGCGAGGTCGACGCTGGCGCCCTGGGCGAGGAGCAGCCCCACGCCGTCGGTCCAGCCGAGCTGCGCGGCGAGGACCAATGCGGTCTCGCCCCTGCCGTTCTGCAGGTCCGCCCGCGCGCCCCTGGAGAGCAGGAAGGACAGCCAGTTGAGGTCGCGGCCGCGGGTGACGATGTGGAGCGCCGCGTCGCCGCTCCCCGCTTCCCGCACGTTGACCACGGTCGTGCCCGGATGGCTGACCAGCTCGGTCGCCTTGTTGCCGTCGCGATCGCGCACGGCCTTGAGGAAGTTGAAGCCGTCGGAATAGCTTTGCGCCCCCGCCGGAACCGCGAGCGCCAGCACCAGTGCCGCCGCGGCGGCGCGGCCGAAAACTTTACCCACCTCGTTCACCCCATTGCGACTTGATCGCCCGCCTATAGCAAAGCAAGGCTGAGGCCGCCATGAACGAAAGCGCCCGATCGCCGCTGAAGCTGTTGCTTTCGCTGCTGCTTGCCGTCCAGGCCGCGGCCTGCGGCAAGGCGGAGGAGCCGCCGCTCGCCGGCGCCGCGATCGGCGGGCCGTTCGCGCTCACCGACCAGAATGGCCGCCGGGTCAGCGACGCCGATTTCGCCGGCCGCTACCGCATCGTCTATTTCGGCTACAGTCATTGCCCGGACGTCTGCCCGACCGATCTCGCGACGATCAGCCAGGCGCTTGCCGGCTTCGAGAAGAGCGACCCGAAGCGCGCCGCCCGCGTCCAGCCGATCTTCGTCACCATCGATCCCGAGCGCGACACGCCGGCCGAGCTGAAGCTCTATCTCGCCAATTTTCATCCCCGCCTGATCGGCCTCACCGGCAGCCCGGCGCAGATCGCCGACGCCGAGAAGAAGTTCGTCGCTTATGCCCGCAAGGGACCGGTCCAGTCGGGCGGCGGCTATGCGATGGACCATACGCGGCAGATCGTCCTGCAGGGGCCGAAGGGCGAGCCGCTCGCCCTTCTCCCCGACGATCGCGGGCCGCAGGCGATGCTCGCCGAGCTCGAGCGGTGGGTGCGATGACCGGCCCCGGGACCGAACGCTTCTGGGAGAAGCCCCTGGCCTCGCTCGACCGGGCGGAATGGGAGGCGCTTTGCGACGGCTGCGGCAAATGCTGCCTCCACAAGCTGGAGGATGCCGATACGGGCGAGGTCCATCCGACCAACGTCGCCTGCAAATTGCTCGACCGCGACAGCGCCCGCTGCACCAATTATCGTGGCCGCCGGGCCTTCGTCCCCGACTGCATCCGCCTCGACGCCGGCAATGTCGGCCGCTTCGCCTGGCTGCCCTCGACCTGCGCCTACCGGTTGCGCGCCGCCGGCGAGGCGCTGCCGGAATGGCATTATCTCATCTGCGGCGACCGCGAGGCGGTCCACCGCGCCGGCCAGTCGGTGCGCGGCTGGACGGTGGCCGAAGGCGATGCCGGCGACCTCGAATGGCATGTGATCGACCGTGAGCTCTGAGCTTCGCTTCGACGACGGCGGTCCGGGCGCGGCGCTGAAGCTGGTCGTCTCGGCGCGGGCGCGGGTGATGCGGCTGCGCGTCGACCGCCGCAACGGCGCCGTCGTGCTGACCGTGCCGCGCCGCGCGTCGCGCCGGCAGGCGCTGGAATGGGCGGCGGGCCACCGCGCCTGGATCGAGGCGCAGTTGGCGCGGATCGTCCCCGCCTCCGGGCTCGGCGACGGCGCCGAGCTGCCGCTCCACGGCATCCCGCATCGGATAAGCTGGGACGAGGCGGCCAGGCGGGTGCCGAAGCTCGCGGACGGACTCCTGACCGTCGGCGGCCCGCGCGAGAATCTGGAGGCGCGGATCCTCCGCTGGCTGCGGCGCCACGCCCTCGATCTGCTGTCGCGGGAGACGCAGGAATTCGCCGCCAAAGCGGGCGTCGGCGTCACCCGGGTCGGCGTCGGCGATCCATTGTCGCGCTGGGGGAGCTGCTCCTCGTCCGGCGCGATCCGCTACAGCTGGCGGCTGATCCTGGCGCCCGACTGGGTGCGCCGCGCCACCGTCGCCCATGAAGTGGCGCACCGCGTCCACATGAATCACGGCCCCGATTTCCATGCCTTGGTCGAGCGCCTGCTCGGCGCCGATCCGAAGCCGGCGCGTCTATGGCTGCGCCGCCATGGGGCGTCGCTCCACCGTATCGCCGGTCTCTGACGGCCGATCCGGCGCGCGCGGCTGGCGCCGCGGCGGCGGACGGTCGCGCCCGACCGCGCGGTCGAGCCATTGCTGGTCGAGCTTTTCGTCCGGCGGCGGCGCATTGCCGTCCATCTCGTCGGCCCGCGGCGGCGGCGGCGAACTGTGCTGGACGGGCTGATCCTGTTGCGGCGGCGGCGGCGCGATCGGGTTGCCGTCCGGATCGACGAACTGGGTGCTGTCGGGCGCGCCGAACCAGGCTTCGTTATCCGGCTCCTCCTGCCAGTCGGGCGCCTTCACCTGGACGTCGAAATTCTCGACCGGGCGGTTGGCGACGGCGCGGACCATGAAATCGTGGAAGGCGCGGGCCGGCGCCCGCCCGCCCTGCAGGCCCGGGATCGGCTTGGAATCGTCGCGGCCCATCCAGATGCCGGTGGTGAGGCCGCTCGAAAAGCCGAGGAACCAGCCGTCCTTGTTCGAGCTGGTGGTGCCGGTCTTGCCGGCGACCGGCCGGCCGATCTGGGCGGCGCGGCCGGTGCCGGTCAGCACCGCCGTCTGCATCAGATCGGTCATCTCGGCGGCGACCCAGGGCGACACCAGCACCCGCGATTCGTTCGGCTGCTGCTGGAAGAGCAGCTCGCCCTTGGCCGTCGTCACCCGCTTGATGCCATAGGGCGCCACCGCCACGCCCTTATTGGCGACGGTCGCATAAGCGCGGGTCATGTCGAGCAGCCGCACTTCCGAGCTGCCCAGGGTGATCGACGGATTGCTGCCGATCTTGGAGGTGATGCCGAGCCGCTGCGCCATGTCGGCGACGGTGCGGAAGCCGACCTCCTGCCCCAGCCGCGCCGAGACCGTGTTGATCGACTGGGCGAAGGCCTGGCGGAGGCTGACCGGGCCGCCGACCGCATGGCCGTTGTTGCGCGGGCTCCAGCCGTTGATCGAGATCGGATCGGCGGAGACCATGTCGTCCGGCTTGTGGCCCGCCTCGAGCGCGGCGAGATAGACGAACAGCTTGAACGAGGAGCCGGGCTGCCGCGCCGACTGGGTGGCGCGGTTGTAGATCGAGCTGACGTAATCGCGGCCGCCGACCATCGCCCGCACCGCGCCGTCGCGGTCGAGCGCGACCAGCCCGCCCTGGGCGCCGGCCGGCGTATTGGCGTTGATCACCTGGTCGGCGAGCTTCTGCATGTTCGGGTCGAGCGTGGTCCAGACCTCGATCGGCTGCACCGTCTCGTCGATCAAAGTGTCGAGCTGCGGCAGCACCCAGTCGGTGAAATAGCGGACGCTGTTCTGCTTCGGGCTGGGCACGATCTGGACCTCGGCCGGCTGCGCGGTCGCCGCCTGCTCGGCGGTGATGGTGCCGGTCTCCCGCATCAGCTGGATGACGACGGCGGCGCGGCTCTTCGCCGCTTCCGCATCGGCGCTGGGCGAGTAATTGGACGGCGCCTTGACCAGGCCGGCGATAATCGCCGCCTCCGGCAGGCTCAGACTCTTCGCCGAATGGCCGAAGAAGCGGCGCGAGGCCGCGTCGATGCCATAGGCGCCGCCGCCGAAATAGACGCGATTGAGGTAGAGCTCGAGGATCTGGTCCTTGCTGAAGCGCCGCTCGAGGGCGAGGGCGAGGACGGCCTCGCGCAGCTTGCGGCCGAAATTGCGGTTGTTGGTGAGGAAGATGTTGCGGGCGAGCTGCTGGGTGATGGTCGAGCCGCCCTGGGTCCAGTGGCCCTTGGTCGCGCGCACCTGGAAGGCGCGGGCGACGCCGATCGGATCGACGCCGATATGGTGGCGGAAGCGCCTGTCCTCGACCGCGACCATTGCGTCCTTCATGATCGGCGGGATCTCGTCATAGCTCAGCCATTCGCCGAAGCTCGGCCCGAGCGAGACCAGGACGGAGCCGTCGGCGGCGTGGACCCGGATCATCTGGCCGAGGTCGTTGCGGCGGACCAGCTCCTGATAGGAAGGGAGCGAGCTCATCGCCACGCCGACGGCGACCGCCAGAGCGATGACTCCGACGATGAAGCCGTAAAGCCCGACCTTGAGGGTGGTGATGAGCGCCCGCCGGAGCGGCGAGCGCGAGGAAGCGTCACTGGCCATTGCGGAGCAACCTAAGGCTTGACCACGCTCCCCACAAGCGGCGCGCCGTCAGGCTTCCTTCAGGCTTCCTTCAGGCTTCCTTGCTCTCCTTGAAGTCGAGCGATGCACTGTTGATGCAGTAGCGGAGGCCGGTCGGCCCCGGCCCGTCCGGAAAGAGATGGCCGAGATGGCCGTCGCATTTGGCGCAGCGCACCTCGACCCGGCGCATGCCGTGGCTGGAATCGCCATGCTCGCTGATCGACGGGCTCGCCGGCCGGGTGAAGCTCGGCCAGCCGCTGCCGCTGTCATATTTGGCGTCGCTGTCGAACAGCAATTCGCCGCAGCCGGCGCAGCGATATTCGCCTTTCTCGTGATTGTGGACGTAGCGGCCGGTGAAGGGCGGCTCGGTCCCCGCCTCCCTCAGCACATGATATTGCTCGGGCGAGAGGCGCTTGCGCCATTCCTCCTCGGGCGGGTCGATCCGGTCCATGGCGGCGAATGTGGGCGCAGTCTTGCGCGCAATCAATCCGGTCCCGCGCGCAATCAAGATAGCCGCGGGCAAAATCGCCACGATCCACAATCGCCTATGCCGAGGACGCGGGTCGCGACTTGGCCGCCCGGGTGGAGCGGCGCATGAGGAAATAGACGGGGATGCCCGCTCCCATCAAGGCCGCGCCCCAGGCCGTCGCCTCATAGCCGGCGCCGTAGAGCGTCCAGACCGAATAGAGGGCGGCCAGCCCCGCCACCAGGCTCATCGTCGCGGAGCGCGCCATCACCCCCTTCTGCTGCAGCCGAAGCGCGGCGAGCGCGCAGGCGAGATAGAGGATCAGCGCCGCCGCGGTGGAAAGCAGGATCATGAAAACGAACAGCTGCGAAACCGATCCGCCCGCTCTGGCGAGGATCAGCACGCTGGCGAGGCCCGACGAAAGCAGGATAGACCGCGTTGCGGTGCCGCGGCGCGACGTCCTGGCGAACCACAAGGGAAAGGCGCCGTTCCGCGCCATCGCCAGCGGCAGCTCGCCCTGGATGAGGATGAGGCCGTTGAGCGCGCCGATGCAGCTGATCGCCGCGAACAGGCCGATCAGCAAAGCGAGGCGCGGATCCCAGAAATGCGCCACGAACAAGGCGAAGGGCGCGTCCGAACCGGCGAGCTGGTCGGCGGGCAGGAACATGGCGATCGGCGTCGACACCAGGATATAGATCAGCCCGACCAGCGCCGTCCCGATCAGGGTGGCCCTGGGAATGGTCCGCTCCGGATCCCGGACGGTGCGGCTGGCGATCGACGGCGCCTCGACTCCGAGCAGCGCCCAGAGCGTCAGCGCAGCGGCGGCGTTGATCGACGAAATGTGGAGATCCTGCGCCCTGAGCGGCACGACCGAGCCCTGCCGGCCCTCGGCGACGACATAGGCGGCGAGCCCGATGACGACGAGGAGCGGGATCAACTTGATGATGACGGTGACGAGCTGAAAGCCGCCGACCGCGCGAAGGCTGACGCAGTTGAGTAGGGTGAGCAGCCAGAGGAGGGCGATCGCCGCCGCGGCGGTCGCGGCCGGGGTCGCCGTCAAGGCGGGCGCGAACAGGGAAAGGTAGGAGATGGCCGCGGCGGCGATCGCGGCATTGCCCACCCAGGCCGAGATCCAGTAGCTCCAGGCGACGGTGAAGGCCGCGCCGGGCCCGAAGGCATGGCCGACAAAGGCATAGGGGCCCGCCGCTTCCGGCAAGGCCCGGGTCAGCCGCGCGAACACTTGGGCAAGGCAGAGCGCGCCGCCGATGGTGATCAGCCAGGCGAAGAGCGCGTTCCAGCCATAAGGGGCGAGCTGCGCGGGCAGCAGGAAGATGCCGGAGCCGATGAAGGTGCCGATGCAGAGCGACAGGCAGAGCCAGAAGCCGAGCGCGCGGCTCTCATGTTGCGTCGGACCGCCGGTCATGGCTCCCCCTGGAGCAAGCATGGACCGGATCGGCGCGACGGCAAAGCGGGAAACGGCGGCCGATGAGCGCCCGGCGTCGGCCCTCGCGCTATCGCTCGGGAGTCGCTCGGCACAAATCGTCCCCCGGACGATTTTGAGTCCGAGCGACTGGTGCGGTCGAGAAGACTCGAACTTCCACGGCCTTTCGGCCACAGCGACCTCAACGCTGCGCGTCTACCAGTTCCGCCACGACCGCACGTGAAGTCCGCCGGTTGGGCCCGGCGGCTGGCAGGAGCGGGGCCTCTAGCAAAGGGCCCGGAGGGGCGCAATGGCCGGATTGGGAGGCCGTCATCCCGCCCGTTCAGTAGAGGAACATCGGCATCCCCTCCACCCGCATCAGCTTGGCGCGGTAGGAGGAGGCGTCGTAAAGGCCGGAGACGTCGACCGTCTTGCGCCCGTGCAGCAGGGTGTCGGCGGGGACGTGGCCGTAATTGCCGTCGGTCAGCGTCACCATCCGCGCCTTCTCGCCGCGCTGGAGCAGCTGGACGGCGAGCGCGCCGAAGGCGAGGCCGACCATCCGGTCCATGGCGTCGGGCTCGCCGGCGCGCATCAGATAGGCCAGCTCCTGGATGACGACGCCGAAGCCGAGCCGCTCGGTGATGGCGCCGCCGAGCCGGTGGCCGACGCCGGCGAGGACGCGTTGGCTGGCCGGCTTCGACAGCTCGGCATCATCGCCGTCGCGCTCGCCGTGGATGGTCGCGCCTTCCGAGATGACGCACATCGCATAGCGGGCGGGGTTCGAGGCCTTGTCCTCGGCGAGCAGCGGCAGCAGGCGGTCGAGCTCGGCCGGATGCTCGGCGATCACCGTCCGGTCGACCTGGGCGAGGAAGCCGGCGAGCAGGGCGGTCTCGCCGCTCCTCCGCCCGAACAATTCGACGACGCCGATCCGCTCGTGGCTCTCGACGGTGGTGCGGAGCGCGTTGATCGCCTGGACCGAGCGGCTGACCGCGGTCGAGAAGCCGATGCAATAATCGGTGCCGAAGACGTCATTGTCCATCGTCTTCGGGATCGAGACGACCGGCACGCCCTGGGCGGCGAGATGGGCCGAGAAGCGCAGGGTGCCGTCGCCGCCGAGCGTCACCATCGCGTCGACGCCGAGCCGCTCGAGCACGTCGACCACCCGCGCGGTCTGGTCGCCCGCCTCCAGCGTACGGGGGTCGGTGCGGGAGGTGTGGAGGATCGTTCCGCCCATCCGGTCGATGCCGCGCACGCCCTCGCGGGTCAAAGGCATGCTGTTGGCGGCGATGCTCGCCGGATCGGACGGGTCGATGCCGAGCACGCCCTGCCAGCCGCGGCGGAAGCCGATGGCCTCCCAGCCGAGATCGTCGGCGGAAAGGGTGATCGAGCGGATGCAGGGATTGAGCCCCGGCACATCGCCGCCCCCGGTCAGGATGCCGATCCGCACCTTGCGCAGTCTCCTAGAGGGTCTTGCCGAAGTCGAGATGGACGCGCCGGGC
>JAXDOV010000124.1:0-6390 GCA_034668705.1 Sphingomonadales bacterium | reverse complement strand
GGCCCGCTGCCGGTGCGGATGGAGCAGGCGAAGCTGCACGCCTTTGCCGAGCGGCTCGGCATCGTCCGCCACAAGGGCCTGAAGCGCTCCGATTACGGCAGCAACTGGCTTCCGCCCGGCCCGGCCAAGGGGGCGCATGACAGCCGCCCGCTCGTCTCCGCTTTCTACGTTCCCTGGGACGAGGCCAGCGGCGCCTCGCTGCGCCAGCATGTCGGCGAGCTTGACCAGGTGATTCCGGCGCTGGCGACGGTCACCGGCCCCAATCACGATTTCAAGATGGTGAAGGACGGCGTGTTCGACGCCATCATCGCCAATGCGCCGCGCAAGCCGCAGGTGCTGCCGATGGTGCAGAACGTCAACGACAGCGCCTGGGACGGGGCCGGCCTCGCGGCCTTGCTCCACGATCCCGCCGCGCGGGCGCGCCTGATCAACCAGGTGAGCGGCCTCGTCGCCGCCCGCCATGGCGGCGGCGTGGTCTTCGACTTCGAGGATCTGCCGCCCACCGCGCAGCCCGATTACAAGCGCTTCCTCGCCGAGGTGCATCGCCTCTTCGCGCCGCGCGGGCTCAGCGTCGGGCTCGCCGCTCCCGTCGCCGACGAGACCTGGCGCCTTGCCGATTATGCCCGCGTCGCCGACAAGCTCTACCTGATGCTCTACGACGAGCATTGGGCGACCGGCGACCCCGGCCCGGTCGCCTCGCAGACCTGGTTCGTCCAGCGGCTGGTCGAATCGGTGAAGGCGATCGGCCCCGACAAGGCGGTCGCCGCGATCGCCAATTACGGCTTCGACTGGGCCCAGGGCCAGACCACCGAATCGCAGGCGATCGAGGAAGCGTGGCTCTCGGCGCGCGACAGCGAGGCGCAGATCCGCTTCGATCCGGTGAGCGGCAACGAGACGTTCGACTATGACGACGAGAAGGGCGTCACCCACCATGTCTGGATGGCGGATGCCGCCACCGCATGGAACCAGCTCCGCGCCGCCCGGCTCGAAGGCGTTGGCGGAGTCGCGCTCTGGCGGCTCGGCAGCGAGGATCCGGGGGTCTGGACCGATCTCGCCGCCTTCGGGCCGCGCAAGCCGGTGCCCGACCTCTCCTTGCTCCGCAGCACCAAGAATACCGACGTCCAGGGATCTGGCGAGATCCTGCGCATCGCCGCGACGCCGACCGACGGCAGCCGCGTCGTCGCCGCCGATTCGAAACGCCTGATCCGCGGCGAGACCTACAAGGTGCTGCCGACGCCCTATGTGGTGCGGCGGACCGGCTACCGTCCCGGCCTGGTCGCGCTCACCTTCGACGACGGCCCCGACGCCGAATGGACGCCGAAGATCCTCGACATATTGAAGCAGAAGGGGGTGCCGGCGACCTTCTTCGTGGTCGGCGAGAATGCGCTCAGCCATCCCGGCCTGCTCAACCGGATCGTCGACGAGGGACACGAGCTCGGCAATCACAGCTACACCCATCCGAACATGGCCTTGCTCTCGGACCGGGGCGTGGCGCTGGAGCTCAACACCACCGAGCGGCTGGTCGAGGCCTATACCGGCCGCGGCATGCGCCTGTTCCGCGCCCCTTTCTTCGGCGATGCGGAGCCGACGACGGCCGACGAGCTCGGCCCCGCGCTGGCGGCGCAGCAGCACGGCTATCTGAACATCGGCCTCCACGTCGATACCGAGGACTGGCAGCGGCCGGGCGTGCCGGCGATCATCGACAATGCGGTGCGCGAGGTCGCCGCCGGCACTCAGGACCGGTCCGGCAACATCGTCCTCCTCCACGACGGCGGCGGCGACCGCTCCGAGACGGTGGCGGCCCTGCCGCAGCTGATCGACGCGTTGCGGGCGCGCGGCTTCCGCTTCGTCCGTACCTCCGATCTGGCCGGCGTCTCCAACGCCCAGGTGATGCCGAAGATCGAGGGCAGCGACCTTCTCGCCGTCCGCGCCGACGTCGGCATCTTCATGGCGCTGGCGGGGCTGTCGGCCCTGCTCTCCTTCATCTTCTTCGTCGCCATCTTCCTCGGCATCGTCCGGGCGGTGTCGCTGACCGCCCTCGCCGCCACCGGCAGGCGGGAGACGCCGCCCGAGGCCGCCGACCAGCTCATCTCGGTCCTCATCCCCGCCTATAACGAAGCGCGGGTGATCGAATCGTCGGTCCGCCGGGTGCTGGCGAGCGTCGGCGCCGAGATCGAGGTGATCGTCATCGACGACGGCTCGGCCGACGCCACCGGCGACGTCGTCGCCAAAGCCTTTGCCGGCGAGCCGCGGGTGCAGCTGCTGCGGCTCCCGAACGGCGGCAAGGCGCATGCGCTCAACCGCGGCCTCGAGCGCGCGCGCGGCGAGATCGTCGTCGCCCTCGACGCCGACACCCAGTTCGAGGCGGAGACGATCGCCAGGCTCGCCCGCTGGTTCGCGCGGCCCGGGATCGGCGCCGTCGCCGGCAATGCCAAGGTCGGCAACCGGGTCAACCTCGTCACCCGCTGGCAGGCGATCGAATATGCGACGGCGCAGAATCTCGAGCGCCGCGCCTTGTCGCGGCTCGACGCGGTCATGGTCGTGCCGGGCGCGGTCGGCGCGTGGCGGCGGGCGGCGCTGGACGCGGTCGGCGGCTTCCCGCTCGACACGCTGGCCGAGGACCAGGACCTCACCATCGCCATCCAGCGGGCCGGCTGGCGGATCGCCAACGACGCCGAGGCGGTCGCCTGGACCGAATCGCCGCAGACTCTGCGCGGCCTCGCCAAGCAGCGCTTCCGCTGGGCCTTCGGCACCCTCCAATGCCTGTGGAAGCACCGCGCGATCCTGCGCGAAGGCAGGCCGCGCGGCCTGGCGCTGATCGGCATGCCGCAGGCCTGGCTGTTCCAGATCTTCTTCTCGCTCTTCTCGCCGCTGATCGACCTCGCGCTTCTGCTCAGCATCGTCTCGACGATCAGCAAGGTGCAGCAGCACGGCTGGGCGCAGACCCAGACCGACGTCTTCCGCATGGCCGCCTTCTGGCTGGTCTTCGTCACCGTCGACCTCGTCTGCGGCTGGATCGCCTATCGGCTGGACGTGCGCGAGAGACGCTTCCCGGGCTTCCTGCTGATCGCCCAGCGCTTCGTCTACCGCCAGATCATGTACTGGGTCGTCATCCGCGCGGTCGCGGCGGCGCTGCACGGCCGATGGGTCGGCTGGGGCAAGCTGGAGCGGACCGGGCGATCGACGGCGCCCTCGGCGGCCGGAGCCTAAGCGGCGTCCAGGCGGCCGCGCGGGAGCATCCGGACCAGCACCCGGTCGCGCCGCACGAAATGATGGTAGAGCGCCGCGACGGCGTGGCAGACGGCGATGACGATGATCGCCCAGCCGATCTGATCGTGGCGCTGCATCAGCGTCTCATGCTCCGCCCGCGTCATCGGCGCGAAGGGCGCGGGAATGAGGAAGCCGAAGAAGCTCATCGACTGTCCTTCCGACCAGCGGACCAGGAAGCCGAGCACCGCCTGGGCGAGCAGCAGGAGATAGAGGAGATACTGGACCGCCTTGGAGAGGCGCTCCTCCCAGCCATGGGTCGCCGATTCGACCTGGTGCCCCGGCATCAGCCGCCAGACGATCCGCGCCACCACGACCACCGCGAGCAGGATGCCGAGCGACATATGGCTGACGATCATCAGGTGGCGCGTCGGCTTGGCCAACAAGCCCCAGAGTTCGGCCGAGGCGAAGTTGAGGATGACGAGGATGGCGGTGAGCCAGTGCAGCGCGATCGACGTGCCGTCGTAACGGGTGCGGGTGGCGGTGGCGGCGATGCGGGTCGCCTCGTCGAGGGCGTGGTCGGGGCTTGGCATGCGGCCTCAATGCACGAGCGCGCCCGCTTGTTTCAACATCTCGTTGCCCGGGCGAAATGTTGCGCCCGACCGGATCGCGGGATTAGAGCGGCGGCGCATTGAGGGGGTAGGGGTGGGCCGGCACGGCGAAAGACGCTTCCTGGTCCTGCTGGCGTGCCTGCTGCTCGCCGGCGGCCTGGCCCATGCCGCGATCTACTGGCCGGGCGTGATGATCTGGGATGCGATCCGGCAATATGGCCAGGCGCTCTCGGGGCAGTATGACGACTGGCACCCGCCCCTTTTGGCCTGGCTGTGGCGGCAGATGCTGCCTCTGGCCGCCGGTCCCGCGCCGATGCTCGCGCTGCAGCTGATCCTCTATTGGGGCGGCTATGCCCTGCTCGCCGGCTGGGCGGCGAGGGAGGGCCGGCGCGGGCTCGCTTCGGCCCTCGCGGCCTGCGCCTTGTTCCCGCTCGCGCTCGCCCTGACCGGGGAAGTGATGAAGGACGCGCTGATGGCGGGGGCGCTGCTCTCCGCATCCGGACTGCTCGCCTGGCGCCGGGCGACCGGCGGCCGCTGGCTTCGGGCCGGCGGGATCGCGCTGCTGCTGTTCGCCGCGACCCTGAGGTTCAACGCCTTCCTCGCCTGCCTGCCGCTGCTCGTCGCCTTCGCGGCCGACCGGCGGCGACCGGGCCGCGCCCGCCTCGCTCTCGCGCTGGCGGCGCCGACGGCGTTGCTGATCCTCGCCTTGCCGCTTTCAGGCCTCGCGCTTCACGCGAAGCCGAGCGGGGTCGGCCTGTCGCTGATCATCTACGACCTCGGCGGCATCACCGAGCAGAGCGGCGTCGACATGTTCCCGCCGCTGGCGGACGTCGACGATCCGGTGGCGGTCAACCATGGCTGCTACTCGCCGGTGAAATGGGACCGCTACGCCTGGTGGGGAGAGGAGCCGTGCGAGATCGGCTTCGAGAGCCTGAGCCCGGCGCTGCAGGATAGCGGCCGGGATCCGCGCCGGCTCTGGCTCGCCGCCGTCGCCGCGCATCCGCTCGCTTATGCCGCGCATCGGCTGAGGCATTTCAACGCCAATAGCCGCCTGCTGGTGCGGAACGGGATCGAGCGGCCCGCCTTCGCGCAGTCGGACCCGAATCCATGGGGCTATGACGTCCGGCCGAACCCGGCTTTGATCGCCATCGACCGCGCCGTCCTTGCTCTCGACGGCACCCCTCTTGGCTGGCCCAGCTGGTGGCTCGCCGTCGCGGCCGGAGCCTTGATCCTGGCCCCGCGCCTGCCGTCGCGCGGCCTGATCGTCCCGCTCGCTTCGTCCTCTTTCCTCTATGGCGCCGGCTATCTCGTCCTCAGCGTCGCCTCCGAGATGCGCTATCACCTGTGGACGATCGCGGCCGCCCTGGTCGCCGTGGTGATCGCCGCCGCCGAGGTCAGGCGGGCGCCGGTGTCGCGCAGGCGCCTCATATTGGCAGCCCTGCCCGCGATCATCGTCGCTCTGGCGGGCCTGGCCTGGCGAATGGCGCCCGGCCCGTAGCGGCGCTCAGTCCAATGCGATGCGCGGGCAGGGCAGGCCCGGAACGTCGACCCGGAATTCGAACAGGTCGCCCGCCTCGGGCTGCCGCTCGAGCTGGTCCGGCCGCAGCAGCTGGCGCGCCGTCGTCGCATAGGCCGTGCACAGATCGACGCCGCCGAAGGCGATCTTGGTGATGTTGGCGACCGGGAAACGGATTCTACCGATCTGCTCGCCTTTGGGCGAGTAGCGGCGCGCCTCCCAGCCGGCATAGAGGCCGATCCACACGCAGCCCTCGCTGTCGATGGTCGGCCCGTCCGGATGACCTTCCTTCGGATCGATCCGCACGAACGGGCGCGCGTCGCTCAGGCTCCCGTCCTCGGCGACGTCGGCCGCCTCGATCGTGCCGCCGAGCGTGTCGACGAAATAGAGGATGCGGCCGTCGGGCGAGAGGCAGGGGCCGTTGGTGATCGCAATGCCGCCGAGGCCGGTGGGGACGACGGCGCCGCGCTGGAAGCGGTAAAAGGCGCCGCTCTTCTCTTTCTCTTTATTGTCCATCGTGCCGAACCAGAGCCGCCCCGAGGGATCGACGACGCCGTCGTTGAGGCGGTTGTCCGGCCGCTCCGGCTCGACCTGCGCGATCGGGCTGAAGCCGCCGCTCTCCGGGTCGAAGAGATGAAGCCCGCTCTGCAGCCCGGCGACGAAACCGCCGCTTTGCGCGGGCAGCACGAAGCCGACCTGCTCCGGCGAGTCCCAGCTCGCCTTGCCGCCGCCGGCCGGATCGTAACGATGGATTTTCCGCTGCTTGATGTCGGTGAACCAGAGCGCGCCGTCCACCCAGACCGGGCCTTCGCCCAGCGCGCAGTGCAGATCCCAGACGTTGCGCGGCTCGCTCGTCGCCATCCGCCGTCGATGAAATAAATGTCGCCGGTGATCAACCTCGCATCGAAGGCGGGGGAAGCGAACCCGACTGTTCCCCGGCGAAGGCCGGGGTGTGGATTCACGTTTGAAGTGCAACGGTTGACTGGATTTTGGAGAATGCCTCGGCGGGGGTTTGGAAGTCGAGGCATTTTCGTGGGGTATGGTTATAGGCGTTGA
>JAXDOV010000123.1:0-10209 GCA_034668705.1 Sphingomonadales bacterium | reverse complement strand
AAGTCGTTCCGGCCGTTCGCCTTGGCATGGTAGAGCGCCATGTCGGCATGCGGGAGCAGGGTCTCGCCGTCGGTGCCGTGATCGGGGGCGACGGCGACGCCGATCGATCCCGTCACCCGGAACGAGGCGGCGTCGATGTCGATCGGCATCATCAGCGCCCGCATCACCTCGCGCGCCAGATCCTCGGCGAAGCCCTTCTTGTCGCCGCGGGCGAGCAATACGAATTCGTCGCCGCCGAAGCGGGCGACGCAGCCGCGCCCGTCGGCGATCGCGGCGAGCTGACGCGAGACCGTGCGCAGCACCCGGTCGCCGGTGGGATGGCCGAGCGAGTCGTTGATCTCCTTGAACTTGTCGAGGTCGACCCAGAGGATGGCGAGCTGGCCCCCCGTCTCACCCAAAGCGGCGAGCTCGGTCTGCAGCCTTTCCTGGAAGGCGCCGCGATTTTCGAGGCCGGTCATCGCGTCGTAGCGGGCGAGCCGCTCGAACCGCGCGGTGAGGCGCTTCTGCTCGCGCGTCGCCGACATCGCCTTCACCACCGCCGAATAGGTCTGGAGGGTGATGTCGACCATGCCGACCATGAAGACGATGTTGACCGCGCCCATCACCCAGCGGATCGGATCCCCGCTGAGGAACAGGCCGATCGAGATCGGGATCGAGGCGAGGCCGAGCTGGCCCATCGCGATCACCGGCCGGCCGGCATTGCGGCCGCAAATGCCGGCGGCATAGCCGGTCGTCAGCATCGCCGCGAGCAGATGGAGGAGGGCGTTTTCGGACCGGACCAGGGTCAGCAGGGTCATCAGGCCGAGCAGGAAGGCATAGGCCCAGGCGCCGATCTCGTAGACGGTTTCCGAACTGGCCGCCTGCAGCGCATTGCCGCTGGAATGGCGGTGGAAGAACAGAGCGTGGATCACGCGCAGGGCGCCGACCGCGGCGACGGCGACGGCGACGCCCGCCAGCCAGGTATCGCGGCTCGACCAGGCGATCGCGCTCGCCACCGCCGCGCCGGCGACCGCGCCGGCGGCGAGCGAGGTGGAGGAGGCGAACAAGGTCTCGACCAGCGACTGCCGCACTTCGACGGCCACCGCCCGGTCGGTCTTCTCGATCTGCCGCAGCTTGGCGAAAATGCTGGCCAAGTGTCTCTCCCCGTGAACCGCCGTTCTGGAGAAAACTTCTTTATCTTGGATTAAGGCTGCGCGCGTCGCGCAGGGGCGCAGCGCGGCCGCGCACCTCGCCCGATGCGCCCCTGGGCGGAAAAAAGACAGCGCGCGCAAACCTTTCGTGAAGGTTTGGCTGCCATCATCCGCCGTGATGAGACCGAACGCCTTTCGCCCCCTGCCCGGCGCCGAGGCCGCGCCGCGGCTGGAGCTGCTGCTCTACACGCCCGAGCGGCAGCCCTGGGTGCTCAGCTTTTCGCCCGGCATGGAGCGCTTCATCGGCGCCTATAAGCGGATCGACGGCATCGACGCCGGCACGCCCCTGCTCGAATATCGCGCGGTCCACGCGGCGGGCTGACGGGCAGCCGGATCGTCGGCGCAGGCCCATCCTCGTAAACCTTTGTTCCCCGGCGTAGGCCGGGGTCCAGCCTCCCTACTGGGCCCATGATGGGCCCCACAGCACCGTCCGGGGGACGGTGCGCCCCATCATTTCGCCGGGGGACAATCAAGGTGACCGGCGCCAGGCGCTGCCGTCCAAGATTCCACCGCCGCGCCCGCCTCAGAGCGGGCTCACGTCCACGCCGCGCGCCGCGAGGATGTCGCGCATTTCATAATAAGCCGGCTTCAGCCGGTGGTGCGGGATGTGGGGATAGAGGTGGTGGACGAGGTGATATTGCATGCCCATCGACAGGACGTGGCCGAGCCTGCTCTTGAAGATGCGGGTGTTGAAATAGCGGCCATGGCCGTCGCGCGGATGGTGCGGCGCCCAGCTCAGGTAGAAGCGGATATAGGACAGGCCGATATGCCGCGGCAGCCACCAGATGGCGGCGACGACCAGGGCATAGCCGCTCCACGCCATGGCGAAGAAGAAGGCCAGGGCCCCCAGCTGCAACAAGGTGGTGTCGCGCTGCGCCCGCCGCGACGCCGGTGAGTTCAGCTCGGCGAGGATGCGCTTGTAATGGTGGATCGAGCCGTCGCTGCGCGGCTGGCGGTTGATCCAGGTCTTGACCAGAGCGTGGAAGGCGTTGGGGGCGGCGTCGGGGTAATCGGGATCGCGCTGGGCGTCGTTGCAATGATAATGATGCTGGAGGTGCATCAGCCGCGCCATGCTGAACGGGAACAGGATCGGGATGGTGCTGACCTCGCCGGTCAGCTCGTTCAGCCAGCGCAATTTCTCGCCCTTGCGGGCGATGTTGCTGTGCATCGCCTCATGCGAGGTGACGTAGCCGCCGGTCGCCAGGATCGACGAGATCAGGCAGCCGAGCCAGAGCGGGATCATCCCCGCCATGGCGAGCGGGAACAGGGCGACCCACAAGGCGAAGCCGCCGAGCGCGAAGACGGGATAGATCCAGATGCCGCCGCCGAGATGGCGTTCGACCACCGCCCGCTCGCGGCGAAGCAGATCGTGGCGCGCGCCCCGGTCGAGCGCGGCGTCGGCCGCCGGCCCGGCCGGCGGCGCGGGCGGCGCCGGACGGACGGGCGCGTCGGGCGCGCCGTGGACCAGCGCCCGGCTGCTCACAGCCAGCTGCCCCGCGCCGTCGCGTAAAGGCCCCAGGCGCCGCCGAACAGCAGGCCGAAGCCGAGCCGGGTCAGCCCGAGCGGCGCCCCAACGCCGGTCCACGCCATCAGCTCGGCCGTCAGCGGCGCGATGAAGCCGATGCCGAACAGGAACGGCAGGACGAAGAACAGGCCTTTCAGCGCGGGCTGCATGGACGCGTCAAATCCCCAATGGACGAGCCCGCGATTTAGCATGAAGCGCGCCGGCGCGACAATATCGGTCAACGGCGCGTTTACCTTGCTTGTCACGGGGTTGCGGGGGTTCGCTTCTCCCTTTGGGACAGGCGCGGATATTCCGGCGCGGCCGATGGTTGTCGGCGCATGGCTCAACCCCCGGCCGGCGGCCCGCGCGCCTTGCTCTTCGACGTCGACGGCACCCTCGTCGACACCAACGACCTCCACGCCTTCGCCTGGCACGAGGCCTTCCGCGCCTTCGGCCACGAACTGCCGGTGGCCGAGATCAGGGGCCAGGTCGGCAAGGGCGGCGACAATCTGATCCCCACCCTGCTGCCGGAGCTCAGGGAGGAGGAGAAAGAGCGGATCGAGAAGCACCGCGCCACCCTGTTCGAACGCGATTATCTGCCGCGCGCCATGCCCTTTCCCGGTGTGCGGGACCTGTTCGAGCGGCTGGTCGGGGACGGCATCAGGATCGTCCTCGCTTCCTCCTCCCACCGCAACGAGGTCGAATTCTATCTCGGCCTGATCGGCTGCGAGGATCTGGTCGAGGAGATGATCTCAAAGGAGGATGTCGCGCGCTCCAAGCCCTGCCCCGACATCTTCGAGGCGGCGCTCGCCAGGCTGGCGCCGATCGCGGCGGACCGGGTGATGGTCGTCGGCGATTCCCCCTGGGACGTGAAGGCGGCGGCGAAGGCCGGCCTCCGCGCGATCGGCTTCCGCTGCGGCGGCTACCCCGACGCGGCCCTGATCGAGGCCGGCGCCTGCGCGCTCTACGACGGCCCGCGCGACCTCCTCGCCTACTATGACGACAGCCCCTTGGCCCGGCATGACGAAAAGGTCTGACCCGGCCGGCGCAATGGTCCGCGCCGACCGCAGGACGGCGGAGGCGGCGCTGCCCTATGAGGAGAGCCTGCCGGTCCGGCTGCTCGAGCATGTCGCCGATCTCGGCGACCAGCCGCAGATGCGGATCCTCTGCGGCTCGGTGATCGCGGTCGGGCTGATCGGCGGCGACCGCCGCCTCGCCCGCGCCGGCCTCGCCATGCTCGCCGCCCATAGTCTGGCCACTTTGGTCAAGGATGGGGTGAAGAAGCGCGTCGACCGGACCCGGCCGCGCTCGCTGTCCAAGAGCGGCAGGGACGCGAAGCCGCGGCCCGGCGATCGCGAGGCGAAGGAGGAGACCAGCTTCCCCTCCGGCCACAGCGCCGGCGCGGCGTCGGTCGCCCGCGCCTTCGCCCGCGCCTATCCCGAGCATGCGCTCCCCGCTTATGCCGCGGCCTCGGTCCTCGCTCTGGCCCAGATCCCGCGCTGCGCCCATTATCCGAGCGACGTCGGCGCCGGCATCGCCATCGGCCTCGCCGCGGCCGAGGCGGTCGGTCTGGCGGAGAAGCTTGCTTTGGATTAGTTCGGCGCTTCCCCATTCGGCAGGAGCGCAAGGTGCGTCGGATCGTCATGGCCGTTCTTTTCCTCGCCGCCTGCTCGAAGGCGCCGCAGCAACCGGCCCAGCCCGTGGCGGCGGACCGGATCCAGGCTTCGGCCGCGCCCGCCGCCGCGCCGATCCTCGACGCGCCCGATGCCAGGGATTTTCATTCCTACGCCCGCCCGCACGAGGCCCGCGTCACCCATGTCGCGCTCGACCTCACCGCGGATTTCGCCGCCAGGCGGATCGGCGGCACCGCCACGCTCGACATCCAGGCCGCGCCCGGGGCGAAGGAGGACGGGGCTGCGCCGTCCCCCGGACGGCGCGATGGGGGCCCCGTCCTATTGCTCGACGACAAGGGGCTGGAGATAAAGTCGGTCACCGACGCCGCCGGCAAGCCGCTCGCCTGGACGGTGGGCAAGGCCGATCCGATCCTCGGCGCGCCGCTGACCGTGGCGCTGAACGGCGCGCGGAAGATCCGCATCGCCTATCGCAGCGGGCCCGATGCCGGCGCGCTGCAATGGCTGACGCCCGCGCAGACCGCGGGCAAGCACCAGCCCTTCCTGTTCAGCCAGGGCGAATCGATCCTCAACCGCAGCTGGATCCCGACCCAGGACAGCCCCGGCATCCGCCAGACCTGGGAGGCGCGGATCGTCGTGCCGGCGGCGCTCAAGGCGGTGATGAGCGGCGAGAGGCTGACGCCGGACGGCGAGGCGGCCGACGGCAAGACATTGGGGGGCGGCAGCCGCGCCTTCCGCTTCCGCATGACGGAGCCGGTCGCGCCCTATCTGATCGCGCTCGCGGTCGGCGATCTCGGCTTCAAATCGCTCGGCCCGCGCACCGGCATCTATGCCGAGCCGGCGACGCTCGCCGCCGCCGCCTGGGAATTCGCCGACGCCGAGAAGATGGTCGCCGCCGCCGAGGCGCTTTACGGGCCCTATCGCTGGGGCCGCTACGACATCCTCGTCCAGCCGCCTTCCTTCCCGTTCGGCGGCAAGGAGAATACGACCCTCACCTTCGCGACGCCGACCGCGATCGCCGGCGACCGCAGCCTCGTCTCGCTGATCGCCCACGAGCTGGCGCATAGCTGGTCGGGCAATCTCGTCACCAACGCGACCTGGAACGATTTCTGGCTGAACGAGGGCTTCACCACCTATTTCCAGAGCCGGATCATGGAGAGGCTGTACGGCAAGCCGGCGACCGACCGCGAGATCGCGCTCGGCTGGGACGACCTCCAGGAGGCGATCAACCAGGCCGGCGGCCCCGAAAGCCCGAAGACGCAGCTCCACCTCGACCTCAAGGGCCTGGATCCGGACGACGGCACCAGCAACATCGCCTATGAGAAAGGCGCCGGCTTCCTGCGGACGATCGAGGCGGCGGTCGGGCGGCCGCGCTTCGACGCCTATCTGCGCTCCTATTTCGACCGCCATGCCTTCCAGCCGATGACCTCGTCGATCTTCCTCGCCGACATCCGCGAGAATTTGGTCAAGGGCGATCCCGGCCTCGAGCAGAAATTGATGCTCGACCAATGGGTCTATCAGCCGGGGATTCCGGCCAATGCCGTGCCGCCGCCGGCCGGCGCCTTCGCCGCGGTCGACGCCGCGAGCAAGGCGTTCGACCGCGGCGGTCCGGCCGCTTCGGTGCCGTTCGCGACATGGAGCACGTCGGAGCGGCTGCGCTTCCTCAACAGCCTGCCGCGCAACCAGCCCCGGCCGCGGCTCGCCGAGCTCGACCGCGCCTTCGGCCTCTCCGCCATCCGCAACAGCGAGGTGCTGTTCGCCTGGCTGAAGCTGGCGCTGGCCAATCGCTACGACCCCGCCGTTCCCGCCGCCGACCGCTTCCTCACCTCCCAGGGCCGGCGCAAGTTCGTCCAGCCCTTGTTCGAGACCCTCCTCGCCCAGCACGGCTGGGGCCGCCCGATCGCCGAGCGCATCTACGCCAGGGCCCGCCCGACCTATCACCCGCTGACCAGCGGCACGGTCGACAAGCTGATGAAGAAGGGGTGACTGGTCCTCCCCATCGAGAGATGGGGAGGGGGACCATGCGAAGCATGGTGGAGGGGAATGCGGCCTTGGCGCTGCCGCGGTCAGTCAGAACACCCGCACCTCGCGAGGAGCAACGTCACGACCGCCTGCATGTCTGAATGGACATCGGCCGCGGGAATCCGGACGATACCGATCCCCTGACTCCTCAACCATCCATCCCTTTGCGCGTCGCGCTCGGGATTGCGGCCCATGTCGTGCGCCACGCCGTCGACCTCCACGGCGAGCCGCTTTTCGGCGCAGTAGAAATCCAGCACATAGGGTCCCGCCGGGTGCTGCCGACGGAACTTCAGACCGGTTGGCCGGGTGCGGAGATATTGCCAGAGCAGCAGCTCGGGATGGGACATCTCGCGCCGCAATGCGCGGGCCCTGGTGACCGTGCTCCAGAGCTTCTTCATTGGAGACGCCGCTCTCCCCTCCACCGCACTGCGTGCGGTCCCCATCGTGCCGATGGGGAGGACGAAGGCAAGGCCCTCCGCCCGCCGTCCCTGAAAATGCGACGAAATCCGGTGAAGGGGCGATTTACCATCTTGGCGGCGGAATCGTTTTGAGCCACTATCACTAGTGGCGCTGCCAAGGGGGTGACGCTAGTGCTTGTAGGTGCCGGCCGCAGGACCCATATCGGTCGCGGAAGGGAAAGGCTGTCCTGTGGATATCGGGGACAAGCCGAAATGAGCGCCCCGCCCCCTGCCGAAAGCGCCTAGACTGCGGTTGATTCCGCTGGAACGAAATAAGAACGAGGGGTAGAGAGTATGGACCTGTCCGGCAGCAGCGAAATGGGAGCCAGCGACGTGGCCACGACGACGGCCGAGGCCTCCAGGGAGGCCCCGAAGAAAGCCAAAAACGGCAAGGGGCCGAAGCCCGCCATCTACCCGGTCGAGGTCGACCATAGCCGCGATTCGCTGCTCACCGATTTCGGCAAGGAGACGCTGAACGACCGCTACCTGCTGCCCGGCGAGACCTATCAGGATCTGTTCGTGCGGGTCGCCTCGGCTTATGCCGACGACGCCGCGCATGCGCAGCGGCTCTACGATTATATCTCCAGGCTCTGGTTCATGCCGGCGACGCCCGTCCTCTCCAACGGCGGCACCGGCCGCGGCCTGCCCATCTCCTGCTATCTGAACTCGGTCCCCGACAGCCTCGAGGGCATCGTCGACACCTGGAACGAGAATGTCTGGCTGGCCGCGCGCGGCGGCGGCATCGGCACCTATTGGGGCCATGTCCGCGGCATCGGCGAGCCGGTCGGCCTGAACGGCAAGACCAGCGGCATCATCCCCTTCGTCCGGGTCATGGATTCGCTGACCCTGGCGATCAGCCAGGGCTCGCTGCGCCGCGGCTCGGCCGCCTGCTATCTCGACATCTCCCATCCCGAGATCGAGGAGTTCCTCGAGATCCGCAAGCCGTCGGGCGACTTCAACCGCAAGGCGCTGAACCTCCATCACGGCGTCCTCGTCACCGACGATTTCATGGCGGCGGTGCGCGACGGCGCCGAATGGATCCTGCGCTCGCCCAAGGACGGATCGGAGCGCAACACGGTCGACGCCCGCGCGCTGTTCCAGAAGCTGGTCGAGACCCGGCTGGCGACCGGCGAGCCCTATATCATCTTCATCGACAAGGTGAACCGGTCGATGCCCAAGCATCACCGCGATCTCGGCCTCAAGGTCACCACCTCCAACCTCTGCTCCGAGATCACGCTGCCGACCGGCACCGACCATCTCGGCAATGCGCGCACCGCGGTCTGCTGCCTCTCCAGCCTCAACCTCGAGACCTGGGACCAGTGGCACGGCGACAAGGATTTCATCGAGGACGTGATGCGCTTCCTCGACAACGTGCTGACCGACTATATCGAGCGGGCGCCGGACGAGATGGCGCGCGCCCGCTACAGCGCGATGCGCGAGCGCTCGGTCGGCCTCGGCGTGATGGGCTTCCACACCTTCCTGCAGGCGCGCAACATCCCGTTCGAAGGGGCGATGGCGAAGAGCTGGAACCTCAAGATCTTCAAGCATGTCCGCGCCCAGGTCGACGAAGCCTCGATGATGCTCGCCAAGGAGCGCGGGCCCTGCCCCGACGCCGCCGACATGGGGGTGATGGAGCGCTTCTCCTGCAAGATGGCGATCGCGCCGACCGCCTCGATCTCGATCATCACCGGCGGCACCTCGGCCTGCATCGAGCCGATCCCGGGCAATATCTACACCCACAAGACGCTCTCCGGCAGCTTCTCGATCCGCAATCCCTATCTCGAGAAACTGCTGATGGAGAAGTCGAAGAACAGCGAGGCGGTGTGGAGCTCGATCCTCGAGCAGGGCGGCTCGGTCCAGCATCTCGACTTCCTCACCCCGGAGGAGAAGGACGTCTTCAAGACCAGCTTCGAGATCGACCAGAGATGGCTGATCGAGCTCGCCGCCGACCGCACCCCCTATATCGACCAGGCGACCTCGCTGAACCTGTTCATCCCGGCCGACGTCGACAAATGGGACCTGCTGATGCTCCACTACCGGGCCTGGGAGCTGGGCATCAAATCGCTTTACTATCTGCGCTCCAAATCGGTCCAGCGCGCCGGCTTCGCCGGCGGCGTCGAAGCCGACAACACCCCCGAGCTCAAGAAGATCGAAGTCCAGACCACGGATTACGACGAATGTCTCGCGTGTCAGTGATGGGGAGCGAAGCACCTCACGGGATCCTTACCCGTTCCCCGGCGAAAGCCGGGGCCCAGACTGACGGCGCCGCGGCCTCGACGACTGCCGACTGGACCCCGGCGTTCGCCGGGGAACAGAATTTTTCTCCGGCCTTCGCCGGGATGACGGGAAAGAGGATGACGATTGAATGTGTCTCCCCCCGAGCGGGGGGAAATCACCGTGCCTGGCTCCCTTCGGCACGGTCTGCGGCGGGGGCGGGGGATGTCGCGACGGCCGCGGCCGGTCCGCATGGGCCGGGGCCAGCTTACCGCGCCTCCCTCCCCGCCGCTTTTGTCTTCCTCGCCCCGCTCCTCCTGCTCGCCGCCTGCGCGCATGAGGTGCCGTCGGCGGTGAAGCCGGAGGCGCCGGGCTTCCTGCTCGGCCTCTGGCACGGCTTCATCTTTCCGGTGGCGTGGGTGCTGTCGCTGTTCATGCCGGACGTCGCCATCTACGCGGTGCCGAACAACGGCGGCTGGTACGATTTCGGCTATTTCCTCGGCATCATGGTGCTGGGCGTCGGCGCGCGGAAGAGCCACATCGTCTATCGCGACCGCTTCATCCGCGTGCGGAGGGACGGCTGATGCTCGAGGCGCTCATCATCCTCGGCCTGGCGGCGCTCGTCATCGTGATGGCGGCCTCCTCCTATCGCCGCCGCGCCGGGGTCACCTCCGGCGCCGGCCGCGGCGCGCCGGCCAGCCCGCTCATCCCCGCCCTCCTCGCCGCCCTGGCGGCCCTGGGTGCGATCCTGCTCTTCTTCCTGCTGCGGGGGCGGTGAGGGTGATGCTCGCGCTCGTGTCCGCGTTCGGCGCCACGGCGGTCCTGATCTCGGGCCTGCACATGGCGCTGCGTCCCGCCGCCTATCTCGGGCGCGGCACCATTCAGGCTACCGACCCGCGCACTGTCCGCTGGTTCGGCATTTTCTTCCTGGCGATCGGCGTCCCGGCGCTGATCCTCCTCATCGTTCGTCTCGCGTAAGGATAGACGCCATGCCTCTTCTCGAAGCCCGCAAGCAGTACAAGCCCTTCGAATATCCCTGGGCCTATGATTTCTGGAAGCGCCAGCAGCAGATCCACTGGATGCCGGAGGAGGTGCCGCTCGGCGAGGATTGCCGCGACTGGGCGCAGAAGCTGACCGAGCATGAGCGCAACCTGCTCACCCAGATCTTCCGCTTCTTCACCCAGGCCGAC
>JAXDOV010000122.1:0-23816 GCA_034668705.1 Sphingomonadales bacterium | reverse complement strand
TTCCGGCCGGCGCGGAGATCGTGGTGACGGGGTTCCGCCGCAATCGCGAGGACGTGCTTGCCGGCACCTCCGTGGTCAGCGGCGCCGAGCTGACGCGCGAGCTGCGGCCGACCATCGGCGAGACGCTGGCGCGCCAGCCCGGCGTTTCCGCCACCTCGTTCGGTCCCAATGCGTCGCGGCCGATCCTGCGCGGCTTCCAGGGCGAGCGCATCCGCATCCTCACCGACGGCATCGGCAGCCTCGACGTCTCCAACACCAGCGTCGACCATGCGGTGGCGATCAACCCGCTGACGGCGGAGCGGATCGAGGTGCTGCGCGGGCCGGGCGCCCTGCTGTTCGGCTCCGCCGCGATCGGCGGCGTCGTCAACGTCATCGACGCCCGCATCCCGCGCAAGGTGCCGGACGAGGCGGTCCATATCCAGGGCCTCCTCACCTACGGCTCGGCGGCGGACGAACGCTCGGCCAACGGCGCGGTCGACGTGCCGGTGGGCAGCCATTTCGTCGTCCATGTCGACGGCAATTACAGCAAGACCAACGATCTGAGGATCGGCGGCTTCGTATTGTCGCCGGCCGTCCGCGCCGAGGCCCTGGCCAGTCCCGATGCCGAGATCCGCGCGCGGGCCGACCTGCGCGGGCGCCTCGCCAATACCGACGGCCGCACTTCGGACGTCGCCGCCGGCATCGCCTGGATCGACGGCGGCAACAATGTCGGCTTCTCGATCAACCGCTTCACCAGCTATTACGGCATTCCGATCCGCTACTCGCTCGATCCGTCGATCGCGCCGGAAGCGGTCCATATCGACCTCAAGCAGACCCGCATCGACGGCCGCGCCGAGATCGACACCGGCACCGGCTTCATCGACAGCATCCGGCTGCGCGGCGGCTATTCGAATTACCGGCACAGCGAGATCGCGGCCGACGGCGCGATCGGCACCACCTTCTTCAACAAGGGCTATGAAGGCCGGCTCGAATTCGTCCAGTCGACGATCGGCGGCTTCGGCGGCGGCTTCGGCGCGCAATATTTCCATCGCGACCTCAACACGGTGGGCGACGAGAAGGCCCTGCCCCGCAACACCACCTCGCAGCTGGGCGTCTTCGCGCTCGAATCCTACAGCATCGGCAAGCTTCGCGCCGAGATCGGCGGCCGCTACGAGCGCCAGATCGTCCATGGCGACGCCGATCCGGTGATCGGCAATCCGGACATCACCCGCACCTTCAACGCCTTTTCCGGCTCGGTCGGGGCGAGCTACGGCACCGCCGCCCTGCGCATCGGCGTCAACGCCTCCCATACCGAGCGGGCGCCGAGCGCCGAGGAGCTCTACATCAACGGTCCCCATCCCGGCACGCAGGCGTTCGAGATCGGCGATCCCGGCCTCAAGAAGGAGGTCAGCAACGGCCTCGAACTGACCCTGCACGGCTCGGGCAGCGGCTACAGCTTCGGCGCCTCGGCCTACCAACTCTGGTTCACCCATTACATCTACGAGCAGGCGACGGGCGCGGTGATGTCGAACCTGCCGGTCTACCAGCAGCGCCAGGCCAATGCCCGCTATCTCGGCTTCGAGGTGGAAGGCTCCAAGCGGCTGGCGACGATCGGCGGCTTCGCCCTCAACGCCGACGCGCTCGCCGATTACGTCCGGGCGACGGTGACGGGGGTCGGGCCCGCCCCGCGAATCCCGCCGCTGCGTTTCCTCGGCGGCATCGAGGCGCGATCGGACCTCGTCACCGCGCGGGTCGAAGTGGAGAAGGTGACCCGGCAGAACCGGGTGGCGCCGCTGGAGACGCCGACCAACGGCTATACGATGGTCAACGCCTCCCTCTCCTTCCAGCCGCTCAGGGCGCATAAGGAGCTGAGCCTCACTCTGTCGGCCAACAATATCTTCAACGTCGACGCGCGGCGGCATGCGAGCTTTCTCAAGGACTTCGCCCCGCTTGCCGGCCGCGACCTGCGCGTGAGCGCCCGCTTCGCATTTTGATCCCTCGTCCGGTTCGCCCGGCCGCAGAAGCAGCACGGCTCGCCGAAATACCCGCATTTTAAGCTGGTATAAACCATCCGGTTCTTATGGTGAATTCCTGTGGGCATAAGGACTTAGGAGGGCGTGGTCGTGCGTAAGGTGTCGAAAGTGCGGGGTTTTGGAAGCGTGGCGAAGATCGGGCTGGTGCCGGCGGCGGCGCTGGCCCTGGCGCTCATGCCCCAAGGCGGCGCGGCGCAGCCCAAGCCGCCGGTGAAGCATCTGGCGCAGAACGGCACCTATGCGCCGGTCCGCGACTACAGCCCCGGCGAGACCGCCGCCCATCGCGCGCTGGAGGCGGAGATCCGCGCCATCGCCCAGGGTTTCAACGGCGATATCGGCATCGCGGTCGAGGACGTCCAGAGCGGCTGGACCGCGGCCTATGACGGCGACACCTATTTCCCGCAGCAGAGCGTCAGCAAATTCTGGGTCGCGCTGACCGCGCTCAACAAGGCCGATCAGGGCGCGCTCAGCCTCGGCGCTCCCGTCACCCTTCACCGCGACGACATCACCCTCTTCCATCAGCCGATCGCGGCGCAGATCCGCGGCGACGGCTATACCACCACCGTCGGCGAGCTGATGACGCGCGCGCTCCAGCAGAGCGACAATACCTGCAACGACTTCGTGCTCTGGCAGGCCGGCGGCCCCGAGGCGGTGCGCGCCTTCCTGCACGACAAGGGGATCAACGGCATCCGTTTCGGCCCGGGCGAGCGGCTGCTGCAGAGCGCCATCGCCGGCATCACCTGGAAGCAGGCCTATGCCACCAATGGCGGCTTCTACAGAGCCCGCGACGCCCTCCCCGCCGCGAGCCGGCGCGCCGCCTTCGAGCGCTATATCGCCAGCCCGATGGACGGGGCGATGCCGCTCGGCGTGGTCGACGCGCTGTCGCGGCTGAAGCGCGGCGAGTTGCTGTCGCCGGCCTCGACCCAGCGGCTGCTCGGGATCATGTCGCATACCAAGACCGGCCCGCAACGGCTCAAGGGCGGGCTGGAGCCCGGCTGGACCTTGTCGCACAAGACCGGCACCGGCCAGGTGCTCGGCGGCGTCCAGGCCGGCTATAACGATATCGGCGTGATCACCGGGCCCGACGGCCATTCCTATGCGATGGCGGTGATGATCCGCCGCACCTCGGCGCCGCTCGAGCAGAGGATGCGGGCGATGCAGAACGTCGTCCACGCCGTCATCTCCTATCACGACACGCTGGAGCGCTCGGGCGATTTCGCGGGCTATACGGGCGGCGGACGCGGCGGACGGCGGTAGCCACGGTGTTCATGGGTCCCGGATCAAGTCCGGGATGACGGGCTATCGCTAAGCGTCGTAATCCACCTCCAGTCCTTCGCCTTTCGGCACGGACTGGCAGGTGAGGATGTAGCCGGCCGCGACCTCCTCGTCGGTGAGGCCGTAGCGGGCGGCCATCTCCGCTTCGCCGGAAACCACCCGCGCCCGGCAGGTCGCGCAGACGCCGGCCTTGCAGGCGTAAGGAGCGGGCAGGCCCGCCAGCCGGGCGCTGTCGAGGATGTTGCCGGCGCCGGCGACGAACGGGATGCGGCGCTTGCGGCCGTCCAGCGTGACCAGCATCGTCAGCCCCGCCGCTTCCTGCTGCAGCGCCTCCATCAGCGCGGTCAGGGCCGCCGCCGGCCGGCCGGCGGTGAAGCGCTCGATATGGATCCTGTCCTTTGCCACCCCAGCCTCGGCGAGGGCGGCTTCGGCGGCGTCCATCATCGGCTCGGGGCCGCAGATGAAGAAGGCGGCGATTTCGGCCGGCTCGACCAGATGGGCGAGGATGTCGCCGCATTTGGCGCGGTCGAGCATGCCGTTGAACAATTCGATATCCTCCGATTCCTCGGCGAGGAAATGGTGGATTTCGAGCCGGTCCATGTAACGGTTCTTGAGCCGCGCCAGCGCCTCGAGGAAGATCACCGACTGGCTGTCGCGATTGCCGTAGAAGAGGGTGAAGCGGCTCTCCGGCTCCTCGATCATCGCCGCCCTGATCAGCGAGATGACCGGCGTGATGCCGGAGCCGCCGGCGAAGCCGACATAATGGCTGGCGGCGCCGGGATCGAAATCCCAGGTGAAGCTGCCATGCGGCGGCATGACGTCGAGAACGACGCCCGGACGGAGAGTGTCGTTCGCCCAGTTCGAGAAGGCGCCGCCGGCGATCCGCTTCACCGTCACCTTGAGCTCGCCATCGGCCGGGGCCACGCAGAGCGAATAATTGCGGCGTATCTCCTCGCCGCCGATCTCGGCGCGGAGGGTAAGGTGCTGGCCCGGCCTGAAACGGAAGGTCTCGCGCAGCTCCTCGGGAACGTGAAAGCGGATCGAGCTGGCGTCGGCGATCTCCGGAACCACCTCCGCGATTTCGAGCCTGTGGAAAGCGACGCTCATCCGCCGATCAATGGCATTTGAACAGGTCGAACGGCTCCTGGCAGGCCAGGCAGCGCCAGAGCGCCTTGCAGGGCGTCGAGCCGAAGCGGCTGATCTCCTCGGTCTGCGCCGAGCCGCATTGCGGGCATTCCACCTCGTGCCGCGTCGGCGGGGCGATGCCGTAGGCGCGGAGCTTCTCCCGCCCTTCCGGGCTGATCCAGTCGGTGGTCCAGGCCGGGGAGAGGACCGTCTCGATTCCGACGCCGCGATAACCGGCCGCATCGAGCGCCGCGCGAATGTCCCGCTCGATCACCTGAGCGGCCGGGCAGCCGGTGTAAGTGGGGGTGATGACCACCCGATCGGGCTCGACCGAGCGGACGATGCCGAGATCGACGACGGAAAGGACTGGGATCTCAGGGTCGGGAACTTCCCGCAGCACGACCCACACTGCTCTTGAGTCCTTCCCCTCGATGGGATGGGCCGCATGGCTGCTTCCCCCGGAAGCAGCCTCAGTGGCGGCCCATGGTTGGGTGGGGGTGAGGTTCGACGTAGGGCGCTGCGGGTCTCGGGCCTCACCCCTCCCCAACCCCTCCCCATCGAGGGGAGGGGCTTTCATGGCACCGCCCGTCCTCACCACGCCGCCTCCGGATAGGTGCGGGGCAGGAATTGCATGGCGCAGAGCAGATGGCCGAGATGCTCGCTGTGATGGCCTCGGCGGCCGCCGAGGATCGGGCGCTGGTCCGCCGGCGGAGCGAGCGTCGCTTCGGCGAGGACCGAGCGCACATGCGCGTCGTAATCGGCGCGGAAGGCGCCGAGATCGGCGCCGATGCCCTGCTTGGCCATGAACGAGGCGAGATCGTCCATCTCGAACAATTCGGGGACGAAGCGTCCCATCCAGTCGAGCCCGTCCTCGATCCGGCACCGGCTCTCCTCGGTGCCGTCGCCGAGGCGGATCACCCATTCGCTCGCCAGCTCCTGATGATAGCTGACCTCCTTCACCGCTTTCTCGGCGATCGCCGCGACGGTGGCGTCGGCGGAGCCCGTCAGATGCCGGAACAGCAATTTCTGCCAGGTCGAGAAGAGGAATTGCCGCGCCATGGTCTGGGCGAAATCGCCGTTCGGCTGCTCGACCAGCAGGCAGTTGCGGAAATCGAGCACGTCGCGATGGAAGGCGAGACGGTCGCCGTCCCTCCCCTGCCCTTCGACTTCGCCGGCATAGTTGAGGAACAGGGTCGCCTGGCCGATCAGGTCGAGCGCGATATTGGCCAGGCTGAGGTCGACCTCGACCGACGGCGCGTGGCCGCACCATTCGCCGAGCCGCTGACCGAGGATCAGGCTGTCGTCGCCGAGCCGCAGCAGGAAGTCGAACAGGGCGCCGCCTTCCCCCGCCACGGGGACATCGAAGGCGCCGGCGCCGGTCGTGCCGGAGGGGAGATCGATCGGAGGCAGCGACGCCATCAGATATGCTTCACGTCGTCCGGGATCGAATAGAAGGTCGGGTGGCGATAGACCTTGTCGGCGGCCGGATCGAACATCGCCGCATCGTCGCCCGGATCGGAGGCGGTGATCTGCGCCGACGGGACGACCCAGAGGCTGATCCCCTCCATCCGCCGCGTATAGGTGTCGCGGGCATGGCGCAGGGCGATCTCGGCATCGGGCGCGTGGACCGAGCCGACATGGCGATGCGACAGCCCGCCGCGGGAGCGGACGAACACTTCCCAGAGCGGCCAGTCCTTCATGAGATCCTCCCCTGAGCCGAGCTCAGGGGAGGGGGACCGGCGAAGCCGGTGGAGGGGCATGGCACGGTGCCAAACTCCTCCACCATGAGCAGGTGCACAATGCCCCGCATTGTGCAGCCATGTCCGGGGAACATGGCGACCTGCTCATTCCGGCTGGTCCCCCTCCCCTTCAGCGAGGATCTCGTCACGCGGCCTCCGCCTTTCGCGCCCGCTTCTGCGCATAGGCCGCCGCGGCCTCGCGGACCCAGGCGCCTTTTTCCCAGGCCTCGCGGCGGGCCTTCAGCCGTTCCTTCGCCACCGGGCCCTCGCCGCGGACGACGGCGTAGAATTCCTCCCAATCGACCTCGCCGAAATCGTAATGGCCGCGTTCCTCGTTCCAGCGCAGCGCCGGATCGGGAACGGCAAGGCCGAGCGCGTCGGCCTGCGGCACGGTGATGTCGACGAACTTCTGGCGGATCTCGTCATTGGTCTCGCGCTTGATCCGCCAGCGCATCGACTGGGCGGTGTTGGGGCTGTCCTCGTCGGGCGGGCCGAACATCATCAGCGACGGCCACCACCAGCGGTTCAATGCGTCCTGCGCCATCCTTTTCTGGTCGGCGGTGCCGGCGCACATCGCCATCATGATCTCATAGCCCTGACGCTGGTGGAAGCTCTCCTCCTTGCAGACGCGGACCATGGCGCGCGCATAAGGGCCGTAGGAGGTGCGCTGCAGCGGCACCTGGTTCATGATCGCCGCGCCGTCGACCAGCCAGCCGATCGCGCCGATATCGGCCCAGGTCAGGGTCGGATAGTTGAAGATGGTGCTGTATTTGGCCCTGCCCGAATGCAGCGCCTCGATCATCTCGTCGCGGCTCGTGCCGAGCGTCTCCGCCGCCGAATAGAGATAGAGGCCGTGGCCCGCCTCGTCCTGCACCTTGGCGAGCAGGATCGCCTTGCGGCGCAGCGACGGCGCGCGGCTGATCCAGTTCCCTTCGGGCAGCATGCCGACGATCTCGCTATGGGCGTGCTGCGAGATCTGGCGGGTAAGGGTGCGGCGATAGGCCTCGGGCATCCAGTCCTTGGGCTCGATGTAATCGTCGGCGGCGACCCGCGCCTCGAAGGCGGCGAGCTTCTCCGGATCCTCGGTCGAGGCGAGGTTCTGCGTCTTCTGAAGCTCGGTCGTGTACATGTCTCTCTCCGCGGCCGCCCTAGCAGGACGGCCCTTTCGCTTCAATCAACGCACCAATCGAGATGGGGTGGCGGGCGCGTTCGGCAAGCGCCCGGGTTCGGCCGCAAGCCGCGGAGTGCGGCGCCGGGCGCGATGCGGCACTGGCCGCCGCGACGCAGCATTGGAGACCCGCCATGTCCTTCCGAGTCACCGGTCTTTCGGCCCAGCCCTTCCGCCATTTGTTCGGCCTCTCCGACGAAGCGCTCGCCGGCCACGGAGTCCAGCGCTGCACGGCCGACGCCAAACCCGGCTTCCCCGACCGGATCGAGATCAGCGACGCCGAGCCGGGCGAGACCCTGCTGCTGGTCAATTATCTGCACCAGCCGGCCGCCACCCCCTATCGCGCCAGCCACGCCATCTTCGTCCGCGAGCGCGACGTGGCGCCGACCGATCTCGTCGGCGAGGTCCCGCCGGCGATGCGGGCGCGGCCGCTGTCGCTCCGCGCCTTCGATGCGGCCGGAATGATGGTCGACGGCGATCTGGTCGATGGGTGCGAGGCGGAATCGCTGATCGAGCGCTTCTTCGCGGACGAGACCGTCGCCTACATCCACGCCCATTACGCCCGGCGCGGCTGTTATGCGGGGCGGATCGATCGCGCTTAGGATAAAAGTCCTCCCTGTGCGCGAAGCGCATGGGGAGGGGGACCATGCGTAGCATGGTGGAGGGGCCATCAGCCTCCGTAGCCCCCACCGCCGTTTCCGGCGATGAGCAGGTGCAGATTGCCCCGCAATCTGCAGTCATGCTGGGGCATGACGGGCCTGCTCATCCTCCCCATCGCCTTCGGCGACAGGGAGGACTCATCGTCACACCCGCTCGATCACCATCGCGATGCCCTGGCCGACGCCGATGCACATGGCGCAGAGCGCATAGCGGCCGCCGCGGCGATGGAGCTCCTCGGTGGCGGTGAGGGCGAGGCGGGCGCCGGACATGCCAAGCGGGTGGCCCAATGCGATGGCGCCGCCATTGGGGTTCACATGCCCGGCATCGTCGGCCAGGCCGAGCTGGCGCAGCACCGGCAGCGCCTGGGCGGCGAAGGCCTCGTTGATCTCCACCACGTCCATGTCGGCGACGGTGAGCCCGAGCCGCTTGAGCAGCTTCAGCGATGCGGGCGCCGGCCCGATGCCCATGATCCGCGGCGGCACGCCGGCGACGGCGGCGCCGAGGATGCGGGCGCGCGGCGTCAGGCCGTTGCGTTTCGCCGCCGCCTCCGATGCGACGATCATCGCCGCGGCGCCGTCATTGACGCCCGACGCATTGCCGGCGGTGACGGTGCCGTCGCCGCGGACGATCGGCTTCAACTTCGCCAGCGCCTCGACATTGGTCTTGCGCGGATGCTCGTCGCGATCGACGATCGCGGGATCGCCCTTCTTTTGCGGGATCGTCACCGCGACGATCTCGGCGGCGAGACGGCCATTCTCCTGCGCTTGCCAAGCTTTCTCCTGGCTGCGGACGGCGAAGGCGTCCTGATCCTCGCGCGCCACCTGGAATTCCTGGGCGACATTCTCGGCCGTCGACGGCATCGTGTCGTCGCCATAGGCATGCTTCATCTTCGGGTTGACGAAGCGCCAGCCGATCGTCGTGTCGTACATCTCGGCGTTGCGGTCGAAGGCGCTCTGGGCCTTGGCCATGACGAAGGGCGCGCGGCTCATGCTCTCCGAGCCGCCGGCGATCAGCAGATCCGCCTCGCTGCCGCGAACCACCCGCGCCGCCATCGCCACCGCGTCCATGCCCGAGCCGCAGAGCCGGTTGAGGGTGACGCCGCCCGACGTGTCGGGGAGGCCGGCAAGCAATCCCGCCATCCGCGCGAGGTTGCGATTGTCCTCGCCCGCCTGGTTCGCGCAGCCGAGGATGACATCGTCCAATTCGCCCCAGTCCACCCCCGGATTACGCTCGATCAGCGCCCGGATGGGGATGGCGGCGAGATCGTCGGCGCGGACGTGGGCGAGGCTGCCGCCATAGCGGCCGATCGGCGTGCGTATCGCGTCGCAAATATAGGCTTCGGTCATTCATCCTCTCCGATCACGGGCCCGCCGATGCTGCGCGAGAAGCCCTGGAACTCGGCGACGGAGCGGCCCTCCGCCACCTTCACCGAGACATTGTAGACGCCCGAGCGGCCGGCAAGCGCCTGCTCCCGCGCCTCCGCGACCAGCATCTCGCCTTCGCGCGCCGCGTCGAGGAAGACGATCGACGCCTGCGCCGCGACGGTGCGCAGGTTGCGGCCGTTGCAGGCATAAGCGAAGGCGGTGTCGGCGAGCGCGAAGATCATGCCGCCATGGGCGGTGCCGTGGCCGTTCAGCATGTCGGGGCGGACCTTCATCCGGATCCGCGCATAGCCAAAGCGCGCCTCCTCGATCTCGATGCCCCAGGCGGGGCCGGTGCCCTCGGCCGCCAGCATAAAGCGGGCGACCTTCATAGCGCGATCCTCGTCAGCATCCATCACCGGCAGGCCCTATTAATCCCTCTCCCACAGGGGGAGGGGGGCTGATAAGGCGGGGCCATGGCTTACGAAACCATCGAGTTCAAGCAGGCCGGCGGCATTGCCCGGCTCACCCTGAACCGGCCGGACCGGCTCAACAGCTTCACCGCGCAGATGCACGCGGAGGTGGCGGACGCCCTCTCGCAGGTCGAGGATGCGCGGGTGCTGGTGATCACCGGCGCCGGCCGCGGCTTCTGCGCCGGCCAGGATCTCGGCGACCGGGCGGTGGCGCCGGGGCAGAAGGTCGATCTCGGCGAGTCGGTCGAGAAGAGCTACAATCCGCTCATCCGCCGGATCGCGGCCCTGCCCTTCCCGGTGATCGCGCGGGTGAACGGCGTCGCCGCGGGCGCGGGGGCCAATATCGCGCTCGCCTGCGACATCGTCGTCGCGGCCAGATCGGCGAAGTTCATCCAGTCCTTCGCCTCGATCGGCCTCATCCCCGATAGCGGCGGCACCTGGGTGCTGCCGCGGCTGGTCGGCCAGGCGCGGGCGCTGGGCCTCGCCCTCACCGCCGAGCCGCTGCCGGCGGACAGAGCGGCGGAATGGGGGCTGATCTGGAAGGCGGTGGAGGATGAGGCGCTCGACGCGGAGGTCGACGCGCTCGCCGAGCGTTTCGCGGCGGCGCCGACGCGGGGTCTGGCGCGGATCAAGAAGATGATCCGGGAGAGCTGGAGCCACAGCCTGGACGAGGAGCTCGACCTTCAGCGCGACGCGATGCGCGAGCTCGGCTACAGCGACGATTATCGCGAGGGGGTCGCGGCTTTCATGGAGAAGAGGAAGCCGAATTTCACGGGGCGCTAGTGTGGCGATTCGGAAATTCGCCAGATCGGATGGAGGACTCGGAGCGAATTTCCGAATCTCCAGCCACACTAGCAAACCAATGAACCTAGGGTGCTTTTTTGAATTTGAAGTTCGCTCCGAGCGCGATCCGATAACAAGGCGAACTTCAAATTCAGCACACTAGTCCACGACTCCCGTCCCGCTCGGGACGAGCGGCTTTTCAAGGTGAGAGAATGAAGACCCAAATTCTTCTCAATTACGCTCGGGACCAATGGTATGCCGGGACTGGGTCGCCCGCCGAGGTGCAGAGCGCCGTCACCGGCGAGACGATCGCCGTCACCGGCAGCGAGGGGCTCGATTTCCGGGCGATGCTCGACCATGCGCGCCGCGTCGGCGGGCCGGCGCTGAGGGCGATGACCTTCCACCAGCGGGCCTGGATGCTGAAGGACCTCGGCAATGCGGTGATGGCGCGCAAGGAGGAGCTTTACGAGCTCTCCTACGACACCGGCGCTACCCGCACCGACGGCTGGATCGACATCGAGGGCGGCGCCGGCACGCTCTTCTCCTTCTCGTCCAAGGGACGGCGCGAGCTGCCCAACGGCCGCGTCCTGATCGACGGCGCGATGGAGCCGCTGTCGCGCGACGGCAGCTTCGTCGGTCAGCACGTCTACACGCCGCTCCAGGGCGTCGCGGTCCATATCAATGCCTTCAACTTCCCGGTCTGGGGCATGCTCGAGAAGCTCGGCCCGACCCTGCTCGCCGGCATGCCGGCGATCGTCAAGCCGGCCTCGTCGACCGGCTATCTGACCGAGGCGGCGTTCCGGATCATGATCGAGGCGGGGGTGCTGCCGCCGGGCGCGCTGCAATTGGTGATGGGCGGCGTCGGCGACCTGCTCGATCATCTCACCCTGCAGGACGTGGTCAGCTTCACCGGCTCGGCGCAGACGGCGATGAAGCTCCAGGCCCACCCCGTGATCGCGCGCGAGAGCGTGCGCTTCATCGCCGAGCGGGACAGCCTCAACGCCTCGATCCTCGGCCCCGATGCGGCCCCGGGGACGCCTGAATTCGACCTGTTCGTGAAGGAAGTGGCGCGCGAGATGACGGTCAAGGCCGGGCAGAAATGCACCGCCATCCGCCGCGCCATGGCGCCGGCCGAGCATATCGACGCGGTCGAGGAGGCGCTGCGGCAGCGCCTCGCCAGGGTGAAGATCGGCGATCCGCGCGAGGAGGGGGTGACGATGGGCGCGCTCGCCAGCCGCGCCCAGCTGGCCAGCGTCCGCGCCGCGGTGGCGGAGCTGGCGAAATCGGCGCGGATCGTCGCCGGCGATCCGGACCTGTCACCGGTGGCGGGCAACGGCGCCTTCATGTCGCCGGTCCTGCTGCGCACCGACGATCCCTGGCGCGATGATGCGGTGCACGATGTCGAGGCGTTCGGGCCGGTCTCGACGATCATGCCCTATCGCGGCCTCGACGACGCGATCGCGCTCGCCAATCGCGGCATGGGCAGCCTCGCTTTGTCGCTCTTCACCTTCGATGCCGCGGTGGCCGAGGAGTTCGTGCTCGGCGCCGGCGCCTATCACGGGCGGATGGTGATCCTCGACCGCACCTCCGCGAAGGAATCGACCGGCCACGGCTCGCCGCTGCCGGTGCTCGTCCATGGCGGGCCGGGCCGCGCCGGCGGCGGCGAGGAGATGGGCGGCGTCCGCGGCGTCACCCATTACATGCAGCGCACCGCCCTTCAGGGCTCCCCGGCGGTCCTGTCCAGCGTGGTCGGGCAATGGCTGCCCGGCGCGCCCAAGCCGGAAAGCGACGTCCACCCGTTCCGCAAGCGCATCTCGGAGCTGAAGATCGGCGACACGCTGAAGACGGCGAGCCGCATCGTCACGCTCGACGATATCGAGCATTTCGCCGCCTTCACCGGCGACAATTTCTACGCCCATATGGACGAGGAGGCGGCGAAGGCGAACCCGATCTTCGACGGCCGGGTGGCGCATGGCTACCTGATCCTCTCCTTCGCCGCCGGGTTGTTCGTCGACCCGGCGCCGGGGCCGGTGCTGGCCAATACCGGCCTCGAGACTCTGCGCTTCCTGACGCCGCTCTATCCGGGCGATTCGATGCGGGTCGAACTGACCGTCAAATCCAAATCCGTGCGCAACGACGAGTTGGGCGAGGTGCGCTGGGCCGTCTATGTCTTCAACCAGAAGGACGAGATCGTCGCCTCCTACGATCTCCTGACCATGAATGCGCCCTGAAATGAAGCCGACCCCGCTCCTCCTCGCTCTGGCCCTGCTTCCGGGCTGTGCCGCGGCCGCTCCGGCGAAGCCGCCGGTCTACGGCTACAAGATCGTCCACAGCTATCCGCACGACCGGGACGCCTTCACCGAGGGCCTCTTCTATCTCGACGGCAGGCTCTACGAGAGCACCGGCCTCAACGGCCGCTCCTTCATCCGCGAGGAGCGGCTGGAGGATGGGAAGGTGCTTCGCTCGGTGCCGGTCGCCCGCCAGTATTTCGGCGAGGGCATCGTCAATTGGGGGCAGGAGATATTGAGCCTCACCTGGCAGGGAGGAATTGGCTTCCGCTGGCGCCGCGCCGACTTCGCCCAGACCGGCCGGTTCCAATATCCCGGCGAAGGCTGGGCGCTGACCCAGAACGGCACCGACATCATCATGAGCGACGGCACGCCGCAACTCCGCTTCCTCGATCCTAAGACGATGACCGAGCGGCGGCGGATCACCGTCACCGACGAGGGCCGTCCGGTCGCGAGCCTCAACGAGCTCGAATGGGTGAAGGGCGAGATTTTCGCCAATGTCTGGATGAGCCGCCGGATCGCCCGAATCGATCCGAAGACCGGCCGCGTCACCGGCTGGATCGACCTCGGCCCGCTCGTCGCCGAGCACGCGCCGCCGGACGAGGACAGCGTCCTCAACGGCATCGCCTATGACGCGGCGAAGGACCGGCTGTTCGTCACCGGCAAGAACTGGCCGAAATTGTTCGAGATCAAACTCGTGCGGCAGGGCGGCGCCCGGTAGCGTCGCATTGGCGGTGATCTCGCCGAGATTGGGGGAGAGGCGTTTGATCCAAGGCATCACGCTCGAGCCGGGCTGGCCGCGGATGACGCTCGCCGAGGTGGAGGCGCGGCTGACCGCGCCCGGCGCGCGCTTCGAGATGGACGAGATGCCGATCCGCGGCGTCCCGACCCGGGTGTGGAAGAACACGCCGCCGTCGCTGCCGATGCTTGCCCGTTTCTCGCGCACCCACGGCGAGCGGATCTTCACCATCTACGAGGAGGAGCGGACCAGCTTCGAGGCCTCGTTCCGCGCCACCGCCGCGCTCGCCGCCGAGCTGAAGCGGCTCGGCATCGGCAAAGGCGACCGGGTCGCGCTCGCCATGGCTAATCTGCCGGAGTGGCCGGTCGCCTTCTTCGCGGCCACCGCCCTGGGCGCGATCATGGTGCCGCTGAACGCCTGGTGGACCGGGGCGGAGCTCGAATACGGCCTGGCCGATTCGGGCGCGAAGCTGCTGATCTGCGACGCCCCCCGCTGGGAGCGGATCGCGCCCCACCGGCCGAACCTGCCCGATCTCGAACATGTGCTGGTCAGCCGCGCGAAGCCGGGCGCGACGGTCGAACGCCGGCTGGAGGAGGTGATCGGCCCCGCCCGCGCCTGGAAGGATCTGCCGCCGGACGACCTTCCCGCTGCGGAGATCGCGCCCGACGACGACGCCACCATCTTCTACACCAGCGGCACGACCGGCAAGCCGAAGGGCGCGCTCGGCACCCATCGCAACCTCCTCACCAATATCCTATCGGTCGGCTATTCGGCGGCGCGGACGGCGCTGCGGCGCGGCGACAGGCCGCCCGAGCCGGTGCCGAGAGTGGGGCTGCTCGTCATCCCGCTGTTCCACGTCACCGCCTGCAGCGCCAGCCTGATGGGGACGATGGCGGCCGGTCACACCAACATCTTCATGCGCAAATGGGACGCGCTGCAGGCGATGGAGATCATCGAGCGGGAGCGGGTCGCCAGCACCGGCGGCGTGCCGACCATCGCCTGGCAGATCCTCGACCATCCCGAGCGTCCGCGTTTCGACCTCTCGAGCCTCGAATCGATCAGCTATGGCGGCGCCCCGTCGGCGCCGGAGCTGGTCCGCCGCATCTGGCAGGAGTTCGGCGCGCTGCCCGGCAACGGCTGGGGCATGACCGAGACGATGGCGACCGTCACCAGCCATAGCGGCGAGGATTATCTCAACCGGCCGGACAGCGCCGGACCGCCGGTGGCGGTGGCGGATCTGAAGATCATGGCAGCGGATGCAAGCCGGGAGCTGCCGGTGGGCGAGGTCGGCGAGCTTTGGGCGAAGGGTCCGCAGATCGTCAAAGGCTATTGGAACAAGCCGGAAGCGACGGCGGAGACGTTCGTCGACGGCTGGGTGCGGACCGGCGACCTCGCCCGGCTCGACGAGGAGGGATTCCTCTTCATCGTCGACCGCGCCAAGGACATGGTGATCCGCGGCGGCGAGAACATCTATTCGATCGAAGTCGAGAACGTGCTGTTCGAGCATCCGGCGGTGAGCGACGCGGCGCTGATCGGCCTCCCTCACAAGGTCCTCGGCGAGGAGCCGGCGGCGGTGGTCCAGCTCGCCCCCGGCACCGAAGCCGGCGAAGAGGAGCTGAAAGCGTGGGTGCGCGCCCGCCTCGCGCCGTTCAAGATCCCGGTCCGCATCGCCTTCCTGGCCGAGCCGCTGCCGCGCAACGCCAACGGCAAGATCCTCAAGAAGGAATTGCGGGACCTGTTCGAAGCCTGATCAGGCCGAGCGCTGCCCGGCCGGAAGATCAGTGGCCGGCATTGCCGGCGGCGCGGGGATCGATGTCCTCCTGATGGTGATCGCGCGCGTGCCATTCCTCGGCCGTCAGGCAGACGCTGCGGCTGGCGTAAAGGCCCGTCGAGGTCTCCTCGCGGCGGCAGATCTTGCGCTCCTTCTTCGGGGTTTCGGCGCCCGCCTTGCCGTCGCCCGTCGCGGGGTCCGCGGCCGCGGCCGGAACCGCCACCATCAACGCAACCAAAGCAATCATCTTTTTCATTGAAACCCTCCCGAAGATCGACTGGGCGCTACGGGGAAAGTCATTCCTTTTCAATAGCTCGTCATCGCTTTTTTGGAGCCGGCTGGAGCTGGTCCGCCCTGCCGGCAGGACGCTTGACACATCCGTAAGTGTCCACTAACCGTAAGTTATGGCTAACGCTTTATCCGCTTTCGTCGCCTTGTCCGAACCGATGCGGGTCGCGATCCTGGAGCGGCTGGCGGAGCGGCCGATGGCGGTGGGCGAGCTGGCGGAAGCCCTGCCGGTCTCGCGGCCTGCCGTATCCCAGCATCTCAAGGTGCTGAAGGCGGCGTCTTTGGTCGAGGCGGAAGCGCGCGGGACCCGCCGAGTCTACCGGATCGATCCGGCCGGATTGGGCCCGATCCGTATTTGGCTCGACCGGCATTGGGAGCGGGCGCTCGCCGCCTTCGCGGAAGAAGTGGAAAGGGAGGAAGAGGAATGAACGCGACACGGACGATCACCGCCGCGCCGATCCGCAAGAGCCTGCGCGTGCGGACCCCGCAGGAAAAGGCGTTTCGAATCTTCCTCGGCGGAATGGGGCGCTGGTGGCCGAAGGACCACAGCCTGCTCGAGACGCCGCAACGCGACGTGGTGATCGAGCCGCGCGCCGGCGGGCGCTGGTATGAAATCGGCGAGGACGGCGCCGAATATGAATGGGGCAAGGTGCTCGAATATGACGCGCCCAACCGCGCTCTGCTCGCCTGGCAGCTCAACGCCGAATGGCGCTTCGATCCGGATTTCGAAACCGAGGTCGAGATCGTCTTCAAAGCCGATGGCGACGAGACGATCGTCGAGTTCGAGCATCGCAAGCTCGAAGCCTATGGCCGCACCGACCGCAGCGGCCAGACCCTGATGGACATGGACAAAGGCTGGGGCGCGATCCTCGAACGTTACGTCGAGGAAGCGTCGCGGCAGGATTGATCGGCGGCTTCCTAATCGGCCGGCCAGCTCTCCAGCAGCTCGACGAAGCGGGCGAGCCAGGCATTGGTCTGGTGGCCGTCGACGACCCTGTGGTCGATGGTCAGCGAGACATAGGCCATCGGCCGGATCTGGATCGTGTCGACGCCGTCCACCTCGCGGACGACCACCCGTTTCTCGAGCCTGCCGATGCCGAGGATCGCCGATTGCGGCTGGTTGATGATGATCGGGCTGGCGAGCAGCGATCCCGAGACGCCGTGGTTGGAGATGGTGAAGGTGCCGCCGGCGACGTCCCTCGCATTCAGCTGCTCGCGCCGCGCCTTCTCGATCAGCTCGTCGAGGCCGGCGGCGATGCCCTTGAGGTTCAGAATCTGCACCTTGCGCAGGACCGGGACGATCAGCCCCTTCTCGCCGAGCGCGGTGCCGACGCCGATATTGACGTCGTCGAAAATCTCCAGCCGGTCCTCGTGCCAGCGGCTGTTGATCGCCGGCGCCGCCTTCATCGCCTCGGCCGCGGCGGCGACGAAATAGGCGGTGTAGGTGAGCTTCACCCCCTTCTTCGCATAGGCCTGCCTGTGCCGCTCGCGATGACGGATGATCGCGCTGAAATCCGCCTCGAACAAAGCGGTGACGTGCGGTGCCTGAGTCACCGAATTGAGCATGTTCCCGGCGATCCTGAGGCGCATGCGGTCGTGGGGGATGCTGTGCGAGCGGACCGAGGCGTCCGACGGCTGGGCCAGGCGCGGCTGGGCGGTGGTGCGCGGGCCCTCCGTCTGGACTCGCGTCGCCGCCTCGACCGCGCTGTCGACGTCGGCGCGGGTGATGCGCCCGTCGCGGCCGGTGCCCTGGATCTTGGCGGGGTCGATGTCGTGCTGGAGCAGAGCGCGCTTTACCGCGGGTGAGAGGCGAAGCTCGGGATTCCCGATCTCCTTCGTCCCGAACCGTTCGATGCCGGCGCGGGCGCCGCCGGAGGGCTCGGGACGAACGGAATCCTCTTCATGTCCGACGACCTCCGCCACCGGCGCGATCCGGCCGAGGATCGCGCCAGGCTCCGCCTTCGCGTCGGTGTCGAGCAGGATCTCGCGAAGCACGCCGGCGGCGGGGGCCGGAACCTCCATCGCCACCTTGTCGGTCTCCAGCTCGACCAGAGGATCGTTCTCCTCGACCCGGTCGCCCACCTGCTTCAGCCAGGCGCGCACCACCGCCTGCGTGCCCTCCTGCTCGGCCGGGACGAGGACGTCGATCATGACGGCCCCAACAGGCCGTCACCCTGGCGGAGGCCGGGGTCTCGTGGAGACCCGCCGTGACTCTTTCTCGCTGAGATCCCGGCCTGCGCCGGGATGACGAAAAGGCGGGCCATCATCAAAACCCCACCAGCTCGTCGATCTTGGCCCGGATCCGCTCGACGCTCGGCACCGCCCAGTTGAGCAGGACCGGGTTATGCGGGCTGGGGATGTCGGGCATGGTCACCCGCGCGACCGGCGCGTCGAGGTCGAGAAAGGCCTGGTCGGCGACGATCGCGGCGATCTCGGCGCCGAAGCCGCCGGTCCGAAGATCCTCGTGGACGATCAGGCAGCGGCGGGTGCGGCGGACCGATTCGAGCACCGCCTCTTTGTCCCACGGCATCAGGGTGCGCAGGTCGATCACATCGGCCGAGACGTGCTTCGCCGCTTCCTCGCAGCGCGGCACCATCGCGCCCCAGGTGACGATGGTGATGGCGTCGCCATGCCGCACCTTCTTCGCCCGGCCGAAGGGCAGGACGTAATCGTCGCCCGGATAGGGACGCCGCGCCCAGGCATCGTCGAGCATCGCGCGATGCTCGAAGAACACGACCGGATCGTTGCCGCGCAAAGCCGAGCGGAGCAGGCCGACCGCATCCTCGGCATTGGACGGGACGGCGACGTGCCAGCCGGGATTGTGGACGAACTGCACCTCGTTGGTCTGGCTGTGCCAGGGATCGCCGCATTTGAAGAAGCCGCCGGGAATGCGGAGCACCATCGGCGCGGCGAAGCGGTTATGGGTGCGCCAGCGCATCGTCCCGCAATCGTTGATCTGCTCGGTCGCCGGCTCGGCATATTTGCGGAACTGGATCTCGGGCACCGGCATCAGTCCGGCCAGAGCCATGCCGACGGCGCGGCCGATGATCCCTTCCTCGTTGAGGCTGGTGTCGAATACCCGCCGCGCCCCATATTTGTCCTGGAGGCCGAGGGTCACCGCATGGACCCCGCCCTTCGGCCCGACATCCTCGCCGAACAGGACGACACGCGGGTTCAGCTCCAGCTCCTTGTCGAGGGTGCGGCGGATCGCGGTCACCATGTTGATCCGCTGGCCCTCGGGCTTCGGCTCCTCATGGCTGCGCGGGGCGCGATAGCCGTGGGTCCATTGCCCGCCCATCTTCTGCATCTCGCCTTCGTAGAAGACATGGTCGAGCACGCGCTTGGGCGACGAGACGCCGCGCGCTTCGGCCTTCGCCCGCGCCGCCTCCACGGCTTCCTGCGCGTCGGCCTCGATCCGGTCCCATTCCGCCTCGTCCATCAGCGCGCCGACGAGATGCGCCTTGAGCCTCGGCAAGGGATCGCGCGCCCATTCCTCGCGCACCCTCGCTTCGGATTTGTAGGTCTGGGTGTCCTGGAAGCTGTGGCCTTCGAGCCGGGGCACCGTCAGGCGGAGCAGAGCCGGCCCCTTGCCCGAACGCACCTGCGCGACCGCCTTCGTCAGCAGCGCCCCCGCCTCCACAGGGTCGGTGCCGTCGCCGGAGAAGATGGTGAGGCCGGAGAAGCTGGCGAGATTCTTCGCGATGTCGCCGCCCGGCGTCTGGAAGCTCGACGGGACCGAAATGCCGTAGCCGTTATCCTCGACGTAGAAGAGCATCGGCAGCTGCTGCGTGGTGGCGATGGTGAGCGAGGCCCAGAAGCCGCCGGTCGCGCAGGAGGCGTCGCCGCCGAGCACGACCGCAATGGCCTCGTCATAGGAGCGGTCGCCCAGCACCTCGCGATAATAGTCGATCGCCTGCGCCCAGCCGGCGGTCGGCGTATATTGCGCGCCGACGCCGCCGCACATCGGCAAGGCGGGGGCACCCCGTATGTTCGGGTAGTTGAAGACGACGCCGATGTCGCGGCCGTCCGAATAGCCGCCTTCCCGGCCCATGCCGGAGGCCAGGGCCTCCTCGATCGGCACGCCGAGCGAGAGGAGCAGCGGCCGCGAGCGGTAATAGCCGCAAGTGGCGTCGCGGCGATGGCTGAGCCGGCTGCCGAGCATGATCTGCGCCAGATCGTGGCCGCGAGCGCTGAACTGGTAGAGCACCTTGCGCTCCGGGACGAGGCGCTCCTCCTCGAGCCTGTCCATCGCCCGGCTGACCTGGACGAGCCAGGCGATCCTGGGCCAGTCATAATCCCGGTCGGGCGCGGCGGCACGCGCCCGCTGCCCGGCCAGGACCTGCTCAGCCATCCATTTTCTCCACCACCGCGGCGGCGAAAAGATCGACATTGTCGTCGGAGAGGCCGACCACGTTGAAGCGGCCGGAGCCGGCCATGTAGATGCCCTTCTCCTCCCGCAGCGCGAGCACCTGCGCCGGGCTGAGCGGCAGCATCGAGAACATGCCGTTCTGGCCGCCGATATAAGCGAGCCTCTCGTCATAAGCGGCGAGGCGGGCGCGGAGCGAACGGATGCGCGCGCACATCTCGTCCAGCTCGGCCCGCCAGTCGGCGCGGAGCGCGGCGTCGTCGAGGACGATGCGGGCGACCGCGGCGCCGTGATCGGGCGGCATCGACCACATGGTCCGGGCGAGCTGCAGCAGATTGCCGAAGGCGATCCCGGCGTTGCGGGGGCTCGATCCCTTGACGAACAGGCTGCCGGTCCGCTCGCGATAGATCCCGAAATTCTTGTCGCAGCTCTGCGCGATCAACGCCTGCTCGGCCGCCTCGACGACCAGCCGCGTGCCGGCCGCATCCTGCTCGAGGTCGTGGCCGAGGCCCTGATAAGCGAGATCGACGAAGGGAATGAGGCCGCGGCGCGCGACGATTTCCGCGACCGCGCGCCACTGGTCCGGGCCGAGGTCGGCGCCGGTCGGATTGTGGCAGCAGCCGTGGAGGAGGACGAGATCGCCCGCCGGCGCGTTCTCGAGCGCCGCCATCATCCGGTCGAACAGGATGAGGCGCGCCCCGCTATCGTAATAATCGTAGGAGACCATCTCGACGCCGGCGCATTCGATCAGAGGCGCGTGATTGGGCCAGGTGGGCTGGCCGACATGGATGCGGGCTTTCGGATTCGCCTTGCCGATCAGGTCGGCGCCGAGGCGCAATGCGCCGCAGCCGCCCGGCGTCTGCAGGCCGACGATCCGCTCGTCCGCCGCCAGGCTGTCGCCGAACACGATCGGCCGGATCAGCTCCACGAAGCGCGCATCGCCCTGGGAGCCGAGATAGGCCTTGGTCTGCTGCGTCTCCCACAGGATGCGCTCGGCCTTCTTCACCGCGCGCAGGATCGGCGTGTTGCCGTGCGAGTCGCGATAGACGCCGACGCCGACGTCGATCTTGCCGGGGCGCGGGTCGGCGTCGCAAAGCGCGATCAGCTGGAGGAGCGCGTCGGGCTTCTGCTCGTCGAGCCGGTCGAACAGAATCGCTTCGTTCCCAACGAGGACATTGCTCGCCATCATTCCTCCTGTCGGCCAAGGTTCGGCCGGCTCTCTAGGCCATAATCCGGCGCTGCTCAAAATGCGTCTCAGACTTGCCGCCGCCGCGACGCAATTTGAAACAGGATTGCTACTAGCTGCCGTTTTGTGAAATAATATGATCACATGGACGGGGTCGACCGCAAAATCATTCGCGAACTCCAGCGCGACGCGGCGCTCAGCCACGCGGCCCTCGCCGAGAAGGTCGGTGCCTCGCCCGCCTCGGTCTGGCGCCGCGTCAGGAGCCTCGAGCAGGCGGGCGTGCTCGGCCGGACGGTGCGGCTCGCCAATGCCGAGGCGCTCGGCCGCGCCGTCAACGTTCTCTGCCAGGTGCGGATGAGCCGGCAGACGGTCGAGGCGCGCGGCGATTTCGAGCAATTCATCCAGTCGCGCGAGGAGATCGTCGAATGCTATGCCATGTCCGGCGAGTGGGATTATCTGCTGCGCATCGCGGTCAGGGACGTCGCCGATTACGACCGCTTCATCATGCGCGGCGTCCTCGCCCACCCCTCGGTCGCCGGCGCCGCCTCGAACTTCGCTTTGCGTCAGGTGAAGTACACGACCGAGATTCCCGTCTAGCTCCGGAACCGCTCCCGCTTCCGCGGATTGAATCGGCGACGAATCGATTTTCCGGAGCGCAACCAGATGGCCGCACGCGCCTATTGGAGGGGACAGATCAGGCTGGCCCTCGTCTCGATCCCGGTCGAGATCTTTTCCGCCACCAAGAGCGGCGCCCAGATCGCCTTCAACCAGATCCACGAGCCGACCGGCAAGCGGATCAAATATGAGAAGGTGGTGCCGGGAGTCGGGCCGGTCGATCCGGAGGACATCGTCAAGGGCTATGAGATCGACAAGGGCACCTACGTCACCCTGACCGACGAGGAGCTGGAGGCGGTCAAGCTGGAGAGCAGGAAGACGCTCGAGCTCGCCCAGTTCGTCGATTACGACGAGGTCGACGTCCTCTATTTCGACAAGCCCTATTTCGTCGTGCCGGCCGACGATCTCGCCGAGGAAGCGTATATCGTGCTGCGCGAGGCGCTGCGCCACACGCGCAAGATGGGCCTGGGCCAGCTGGCGATGCGGGGCCGCGAATATCTGGTCAGCATCAAGCCCTGCGGCCGCGGCATCGTCCTCGAAACGTTGCGCTACGCCGACGAGGTCAACAAGGCGCAGAATTATTTCCGCGACATCGCCGATGCCAAGCCGGACGAGGAATTGCTCGATCTCGCCGAGACCCTGATCGACCGCAAGACCGCGCCGTTCGATCCGTCCAAATTCCACGACCGCTATATCGAGGCGCTGCGCGACCTGATCGAGCAGAAGCGCAAGGGCAAGACCATCCACGCCGAGGAGGAGCAGGCGCCCGCCAAGGGCTCCAACGTCATCGACCTGATGGCGGCGCTGAAGCGGTCGATCGAGCGGCCGGGCGGCGCAAGCGGCGGCAGCGCGAAGAAGCCCGCCGCGCGCAAGGCCGCGCCGAAGAAGAGCGCGTCGAAGGCGGCCCCGGCGCGCAAGCGGGCCTGATCCATGGTCCGCAAGGCGGCCGATCCACTCGCCACCTACAACCGCAAGCGCGACTTCGCCAAGACGGCGGAGCCGGCGGGCGAGGTGGCGGCGGCGAAGGGGCCGCACGCGCCCGCTTTGTTCATGGTCCAGAAGCACGACGCGAGCCGGCTCCATTACGACCTCAGGCTGGAGATGGACGGGGTGATGAAGAGCTGGGCGGTGACTCGCGGCCCCAGCCTCAACCCCGACGACAAGAGGCTCGCCGTCCGCACCGAAGACCATCCGATGAGCTATGCCAGCTTCGAGGGCACGATCCCGAAGGGCCAATATGGCGGCGGCACGGTGATGCTGTGGGATTGGGGCAGCTGGACGCCCGACCCCCGCAAGGATCCGCGCAGGACGATCGAAGAGGGCCACCTCCACTTCACCCTCGACGGCCATCGGATGAAGGGCGAGTGGATCATGTTCCGCCTGAAGCCGCGCCCCGGCGACCGCGGCGAGAACTGGATCCTGCGCAAGGTCAATGACGCGCAGGCGGGCTCGAGCCTCGGCCTGACCGAGCACTTCCTGACCAGCATCAAGACCGGCCGGACGATGCAGGAGATCGCCGCGGCGAAGAAGGCGAAGGAGCTGAAGGGGTGGAAAGATCCTCCCCGGAGCGAAGCGAAGGGGAGGGGGACCGCGCGCAGCACGGTGGAAGGGCAGACCGCGGCGTCGGGCCCCTCCACCGCCCTTCGGGCGGTCCCCCTCCCCCGCAAAAGCGGGGGAGGATTAGGGGTCCCGGCCTTCCGGCCTCCGCAAAAGGCGACCCTCGTCGACCACGTTCCGGCCGGCTCCGGCTGGCTCCACGAGATGAAATATGACGGCTATCGCTGCCTGCTCGGCATCGGCGGCGGCAAGGCCAGGATCTATACGCGCTCCGGCCTCGACTGGTCGGACAAGTTCCCGGAGATCGTCGAGGCGGCGCGGGCGCTGGAGGTCGGCTCGGCCCTGCTCGACGGCGAGATCGTCAGCCTGGACGAGGAGGGCAGCACCAGCTTCTCGGCGCTGCAGCAGGG
>JAXDOV010000121.1:0-10468 GCA_034668705.1 Sphingomonadales bacterium | reverse complement strand
ACATCGCCCGGGAGATCGCGCGGGAGGAAGATCTGCACTTTCGAATGGCACTGATCCATTCCAGCCAAAGCGCCGGCTTCATCAAGCGGAGCCTGGCGGAAGGCCGCATCCGCCCGCTCAGCCCGGCACCGCCGCTGGACGACGAGATCATCGAGGCCAGCCACATCGTCGGGATGATGGGGGCGGAGCCCCTGTCGGCGGCGATCGACGCCGGCGCCGATGTCCTCCTCGCCGGCCGCGCCAGCGACGCCGCAATCTATGCGTGCGTGCCGCTGCTTATGGGCGCCGATCCGGGCCTCAGCTGGCACGCGGCGAAAACGATCGAATGCGGCAGCGCCTGCTGCGTGCCGCCGCGCCCGGACGGTCTCATTGCCTATATCAGAAAAGATCATTTCGAGATCGAGCCGCTCGACAGGGAGGCTGCGGTCACGCCGGTCTCCATCGCGGCCCACACCTTGTACGAGAATGCCAATCCGTACCTGCTGACCGAGCCTTCGGGCGTGATCGACACCGAGAGGTCCGATTATGCCGCGACCTCGCCGCGATCGGTCCGCGTCTCCGGCACAAGGTTCCGGCCCGCGGCGACCCACACGATCAAGCTCGAGGGGGCGCAGCTGGTCGGCTACCAGACCGTGATCGTCGGCGGCATGCGCGATCCCAACCTGATCGGCATGATCGACGAATTGCTGGCCGCCGCCTCCCGCCGGTTCGACGAACGGATCGCCGATCTCTTCGGCGACGTCCTGAAGCCCGGCGATTACGAGATACGGTTCCGGCTCTACGGCAGGAACGGCGTGATGGGGGATCTGGAGCCGGAGCGGGAGGCGCGCCCCCATGAGATCGGCATCCTCATCGCCATCACCGCGCCGACCCAGGAACTCGCGACCGGCATCGCCAAGTTCGTCAGCCACCGCAGCGCGCATCTGCCCGCCCCCGGCTATGACGGCTTGATATCGAGCCTCGCTTATCCCTTCTCGCCGCCGGAGATCGAGCGCGGCGCCGTCTATCGTTTCAGCCTCAACCATGTGCTCGTCCCGCGCGATCCGCTCGAGATGTTTCGAACCGACATGGTGGAGGTCTGACCATGGCCGCCCTGTTCGAGCTGGCGAGCCTGATGCGGTCCAAGAATGCCGGCCCGTTCGTGCTGACCTTCGACATCCTGTTCGGCGACGAAGCGACCTATCGACGGGTCAAGCTCGCCAGGCCGATCACGGCCGAGCTGATGGCGCATTTGTACCGCACGCCCGTCGAGCAGGTCGTCGTCGTCTATCACGACAATGCGCGGGCCATCAAAGCCTCGATTCCTCGCCCGGTCTACCAGGGCGAGCTTGCCGACAACGATTGCTACGGCGGTCAGCAATATGCGCCCCTGATGTCACTGCAGGTGGACTGAGGCGATGGGAGGAGAACGTCCGTCATGACTTTGGCGATCACCGGATTTGCGATGCTGCTCAGCTTCATGACTTTGGTCATGACGAAGCGGGTTTCCGCCCTGGTCGGGCTGGTGGTCGTGCCGTTGCTGTTCGTCGTGGCGATCGGCGACGGGGGGAAAGCGGGCGGCTACGTCGTCGCGGGTATGACGCAGGTGGCGCCGACCGCCTTCATGCTGCTCTTCGCCATTCTCTATTTCGGCCTGATGATCGACACCGGCCTGTTCGACCCGCTGGTGGGCTTCATCGTGCGGCGCGCCGGGACGGATCCGCTCAAGGCCACGTTGGGCCTGACCGCGCTGACCGCAGCGGTCTCCCTGGACGGCGACGGGTCGACGACCTTCCTCGTCTGCAGCTCCGCCATGTTCCCGATCTTTCAGCGCCTGAGGATGAATCCGCTCATTTTCGCGACCCTGTGCGGCACCACCACGGCGATCCTGAACATGACGCCCTGGGGCGGGCCCAGCGCGCGAGCGGCGTCGGCTCTCGGCGTCAATCCGATCGACCTGTTCGTTCCGCTCCTGCCGACGATCGTCGTCGGCCTGCTGGCCGTCTTCGCGCTCGCCTGGTGGTTCGGCCTGCGCGAACGGGCGCGGCTCGGCACCGGCGGACAGGCGGTCGCCGACGACGCGACGCTGATCGAGGCCGCCATCGAATCGTTCGAACGCGACGAAACCGCCCCGCGGCCGAAGCTGGTGCTGGTGAATCTCGCTTTGACCATCATCCTCATGACCTGCGTCATCCTGCACGTCGCCGCGCCGCACGTGCTGTTCATGACCGGCTTCGCCATCGCGCTGATGATCAATTATCCGCGGATCGCCGACCAGCGCCGGCGGATCATCGCCCATGCCGGCAGCGTCCTCAACGTGACGGTGATGATCCTCGCCGCGGGCGCCTTTGCGGGCGTGCTGACCGGGACGGGCATGATCGACGCGATGGCGCGCGCCTGCGTCGCATCGCTGCCGCCCTATTTGGGGCCCTATCTCGGCGTGATCACCGCCTTGCTGAGCCTGCCCTGCAGCTTCTTCCTCTCCAACGACGCTTATTATTTCGGCGTGGTCCCGGTCATCGCCGGGACCGCCAAAGCCTATGGAATCGCTCCGGAGGCGATCGGACGGGCTGCGATCCTCGGGCAGCCGATCCATATGCTGAGCCCGCTGGTGGCGGCCGTTTATCTGCAATGCGCCCTCCTCGGCGTCGAGCTCGCGGACGTGCAGCGCTTCGTGTTCCGATGGGCGCTCGGCATCGCCTTGGTGACGATCCTCGCCGCCCTCCTGACCTCGGCCGTTCCGCTGACGGGTCATGACGTCCCGCGCAATCCTGTCCCCGCCGCCGCGCCCGTGCCTGTGACGATCCGATGACGCGCGCGGGCCGTCAGGCGAGGCCGCGCGCCGTCAGCAGCGGGCCCTCGCTGGGCGGGCGGCCGCGGAAGGCGACGAACGAGGCGAGGGGGTCGCGGGAATTGCCGGGGGCCAGGATCTCGCGGCGGAACCGCGCCGCCAGCTCCCGGTCGAACAGGTCGCCGCGCTCGACGAAGGCCGCGAACGCATCCTCGTCGAGCAGCTCCGACCAGAGATAGGCATAATAGGAGCTGGCATAGCCGCCGTCGAAAACATGGCCGAATTGGGGGAGCCGATAGCGGGGCAGGATCGCCGGCGGCATGTCGATCGTCTCCAGCAGCCGCCGCTCGAAGCCGGCGACATCGGCGACCTCCTCTTCGCGGTGCAAGGCGAGGTCGAGCAGAGCGGCGGCGACGAACTCGACCGTCTCGAAGCCGCGATCGGCGACGCCCAGCCGGCCGATCGCCGCGATCAGCTCCTCCTCCATGCCGAACGACCTCAACCGTTCCGGCGCCACCATCCAATGCTCCATGAACTTGCTCGGGAATTCGACGAAGTCACGCGCCACCGAGGTGCCGGCCAGGCTCGGATAGGTGACGTCCGACAGGAGCGCGTGGAGCGCGTGACCGAATTCGTGGAACAGGGTGCGGGCTTCGTCGAGCGACAGGCGGCTTGCGGAGGGCTCGGGCGCCCTGGCGAAGTTCGCGACCGCATAGACGATCGGCAGGACCGCGCCGTCCATCTTCTCCTGGACGCGAAGGCTGCCCATCCAGGCGCCGCCATGCTTTTCGGCGCGGGCATAATAATCGGTGTAGAGCAGGCCGACGGGCCTACCGGCGGGGTCGGTGACCTCCCAGGCCCGCACGTCGGCATGATAGACCGGCAGATCCTCGCGGGGCCGGAAGCGCAGGCCGTAGAGCCGCCCGGCGGTGTCGAAGGCGGCTTCGCGCACCTTTTCCAGCGCGAGCCGGTCGCGCACCGCATTGGCATCAAGCCGATGGCGCTCCCGGCGGATCCGTTCGGCGTAGAAGCGCCAGTCCCAGGGTTGGAGCTCGAAGGCGCCGCCCTCGGCGCGGATCAGCGCTTGCAGCGCTTTCCCTTCCTCGATCGCCTGCAGCCGCGCCGGCGCCCAGACGCGCATCAGCAGCGCCTGCGCCGCCTCGGGCGTGCCGGCCATCGCATCGTCGAGCTGGTAATGGGCATAGGTCGGATAGCCGAGCAGCCGGGCGCTCCTCGCGCGAAGCCGGACGGTCTCGGCGATCAGGCCGTTATTGTCATGGGCGCCGCCGTCGCAGCGGGAGGTGACGGCGCGCCAGACCCGCTCGCGCAGATCGCGCCGTTCCGAAAAGGCCAGGAAAGGTTCGAAATCGCTTCGGTCGAGGGTGAACAGGAACCTGCCCTCATGGCCCTTCCTCGCGGCCTGCGCGCCGGCCGATTCGCGAAGGCTGTCCGGAAGGCCCGCCAGATCGGCGGCGTCGAGGATCATTTCCCATTCGCTGCTCGCGGCGAGGAGGTTCTGGCCGAAGGCGGTGGCGAGCGCCGCCAGCCGCTCGTCGATCCCGGCCAGCTCGGCCCGCGCCTCGGCCGGCAGCGCCGCCCCGCCGCGCACGAAGCCCTTGTAGCTCTCCTCGGTCAGCCGCTTCTGCTCCGGGCCCAATTGATCGCGCTTCCTCCACACCGAAGCGACGCGCGCGAACAGCGCCTGGTCGTGGCTGACGGCGCTGCCGTGGCGGGCGAGCATCGTCGAGACCTCGCCCTCGATCGCGCGGATGCCGTCGTCGGCCTGGGCCGAAGACAGGGCCCAGAACAGCCGCCGCACCCTTGCGAGACGGGCGCCGGACCGCTCGAGCGCCGCCACCACATTCTCGAAATCCGGCTCGGCCGGGTCGGCCGAGATCGCGTCGATCTCCGCACGATTCTCCGCCAGGGTCGCTTCGAAAGCCGGCAGGAACTGATCGGCCCGCACCCGATCGAAAGGCGGCGCCCCCAGATCGTGAGGCCAGGGCGCGAGCAGAGGATTGGCGGCGCTTGCGGCCTCAGTCAATCGAGGACACCTCGTCGGTTCGAACGATGAACTGGCTGAGCCCGGCCGCGCCGAAGGCGGTGGTGAGCGCCGTATCGGTCGCGTCGCGGCCCCGAGCCATCAGGATCCGGCCGATGCGGGGCCGGTTGTGACGCGCGTCGAACACATGCCATTCCCCGCCGAGATAGGCTTCGAACCAGGCGGAGAAGTCCATCACCGCATCCGATGGCGGAATGCCGATGTCGCCGAGATAGCCGGTGCAGTAGCGGGCGGGAATGTTCATGCAGCGGCACAAGGTGATCGCCAGATGGGCGAAGTCCCGGCAGACGCCGCGCTGCTCCTGATGCGCGTCCCAGGCGCTCTTGGTCGGCCGGGCATATTCGTAGCCGAACTCGATATGCTCATGGGTGAAGGCGACGATCGCCTGGACCCGCCCCCAGCCCGGTTCCACCGAGCCGAACAGGCTCCAGGCGACGTCGGACAGGCGATCCGTCTCGCAATAACGGCTGCCGAGCAGGTAGATCAAAGCGGAGTCCGGAAGCTCCTCGACCGGCAACTGGGCGGCGTCCGGCACGGAGCGATCATGGTCGCCTGTATCCTCGATGACGAAGTCGGTGGATAGGGTCAGGCCGCCGGCCGGCACCGTGAAGCGGGTGCACACATTGCCCATCGAATCGATATAATCGTAGATCGGCACTTCCGGCGCGGTGACGATGCGGTGGGGAGTCCGGAGATCCTTGTGCCGCGACGGATGGATGCTCAGCAGCGCCATCATCGGCGTCGAACGCTCGGCGAAGAAGCTGATCTCGTACCCGGCCCGAATGAGCATCATGCAATTCCTTGCCTGGCGGCGGCGGTGGCGGCCACCGCCGCCTGCGATGGCTTATCCATGCGGACGTCGACTTCCACCTTCATGCCGAGGCTGCTGGCGGGAAAGCCGGTCCACGAGCCCGAAAGAGGAATCGCCTGCATCGGATCGCGGGCAATGGCGACGCGGACCAGACCGGCATTTCCGATGATGCCGTTGGTCGGGTCGAATTCGACCCAACCGGATCCGGGGAGGAAAATGCGCACCCATGCATGCGTGTTCCCGCCGCCGACGCGGCTGTCCTTGCGGGTCGGGCTGTAGACATAGCCCGAAACGAAACGCGCGGCGAATCCGAGCGCGCGCGCCGCCTCCATCATCAGCACCGCGAAGTCGCGGCACGTGCCCTGCCGCCTACGCAGAGTCTCGGTGGGCGGCTGGGTCCCCTGCTCGGAGCGGGGCACGTAAGCGAAGTCCCGGCGGATCGCCGCGGTCATGTCGCCCAGAAGGCCGAGCGTCTCGGTCTGGCCGTCGTTGCGGACGAAGGCGCGGGCCCAGCGGTCGACGACGCGATAGGGGTCGATATGCTGGCGCTCGATCGAGCGAAGCAGGTCCGGCATGTCCTCCGACGAATAAGTGAAGGGATAGAGCCGGCCATAGGGTTCGATCTCGATTCCGGCCTTGCCGATCGGATTATGCTCCATGCGCACGAGGCTGCTGAAGCGCAGGCTGGCCGACCGTTTCCTGAACTGGGCGACGGCGACGCTGTTGCCGAACACGTCGTGGAGCCAGCGCAGGTCCGACGGCTTGGGATCGATGTCGAGCCGGGCCTCGATCAGCCGCTGATCGTAGCTCTCGCGGGGCCGCACCATGATCCGGTGCTCGCCGAACGAGACCGGTGTCCTGTATGTGTATTCCGTGACATGGGATATCGTCAGGTAAGGCATGGAGGTGCGGCTCGCCGTGGGCTTATCGGAAAACGAGACCCTTCTGTCGGCACAAGATCCCCCGCCGGTGCTCTTCGACAATCCGTCCGGAGGGTCGCCTCTCCTCTTCGTCGGGGATCATGCGGGAAATGAAGTGCCCGCGCAATTGCAAAACCTGGGCCTCGGCGAAGCCGATCTGGGCCGCCACATCGGCTGGGATATCGGTATCCGCGCGCTCGGCCGCAGCCTGGCGGAGGCGCTCGACGCCACATTCATCCATCAATCCTATTCGCGGCTGGCGATCGACTGCAACCGCGCGCCCGGCGCGGCCGACCTGGTCCCGGCGGTCAGCGACGGGACGCCCGTCCCCGGCAATAGGGGCCTGGACGCCGCGGCAATCGCCCGGCGGCTGGGGGAGATCCACGAACCCTATCATGCCGCCGTCGCCGCCGAGCTCGACCGGCGCCGGCAGGCGGGGCGGGAGACGATCCTGGTCGCGCTGCACAGCTTCACGCCGGTCATGGCCGGCACCAAGCGGCCGTGGCACGCCGGCATCCTGTTCGCGGAGGGCGATACCGCCTTCGCCCTGGCGCTGCTCGCGCGGCTGCGCGCAAGGGACGATCTCTGCGTCGGCGACAACGAACCCTATCGGATGGACATGACCGACTATACGATCCCCCGCCACGCTTATCCCAACCGGCTTGCCTATGCCGAGATCGAGATCAGGCAGGACCTGCTCGCCGATCGGGAAGGGATCGCCCGCTGGTGCGACATCCTGGTGGAAACGCTGGGACGTTAGGTCCGGACCCTGGTCCGCTTCATTCGGCGGGGACGAGTGCCGCGGTCCGGTGGCGGCGGCTTTTCCACCAGGCCAGCAGCCGCCTCTGCGCCAGAATACTGCGCATCAGAGATGCCTCCAGAAGTCGCCGTCAGTGAGCCGATGAGCCGGAGGTATGTCTGCGATAGGCGTAAGTGACGGATACCGGACCAGGCCTCCGTGCTGGTTGGGCAACCAGCGCAGCCGTTTCTCAATTCCTGTCGTCACCGGCTCGTCGGTGATCTGGATCGTAAACCCTTTTAGCTTGAATCCCGGCCCGAAGGTGCTCGCAAGATCATCCGGGTCCGCCAACTCCACTGTCTTTGGGTCGTTGATGTTGCGGAAGCGGACGAAATACGCGCCTTTTCACGGGCCTCCGCCCGGCCGTTGGGTCTGTGGGCGCCAGAGGGGGTAGATGTTGCGATTGGCGCGGATCCGATCGTACATCCGCTGGGTCTGCGCAATTTCGCCAGCTCTGTCCTTCGGCGGCGGGCCGTCGTCTTTCGGAATGTCGAGCGCGTTGAGAACAGTCGCCGGGAAATCCTGGTTGCCAGGCGCGGTCAGCAGGACGAACATCACCTGCCCCGGCGCGACGTCGACCGCCACCGCCTCGCCCCTGACGCTGAAGCCCGATCCGGCCATCGCGCCGAATGCCGACCCGGCCATGCTGCCGCGATATTCAAGGACGCTGTGCCCGCTCCTGAGCCCTTGCGGCGTCTCCACCACGGCGGTGAGCTTGTAGCGGATCGGCTCGAACGACCTCCCGGTCACGCTGCTGTCGCACGCCGGCAGCAACAGCACCGCAGCAGCACCCACCAATGCGCCCACAAGCTCTCGTCGGGTCATGCGACAATCCTTTGCGGGCGCATGGAGACACTGATCTAAGGAAGATAATAGTTCGTTCGGGACTGCCTCCAACTCCACCTCCTGCACCGACATCCTTATTCCGCGGGCGCCAGCGCGACTGCCCGGGCGCCGCGGCCTTTCCACCAGGCCAGCAGGCGCCTCTGCGCCGGCCGCTCGAAGCCGTGATAGAGCAAAGCGGAGGCGGCGAGGATGGCGAGCAGGTAGAGCGCCAGCAGCGCCGGCGGCACCGGCCGCCCCGCCTCGACGAACAGCAATTTGAAGACGGTCAAAGCGAGCGTGTGGCAGAGATAGGTCGCGTAGCTGATGCGGCCGAGCCAGACCGCGACGGGATTGCCGAGCATCCCGCTTCTCGCCAGCGCCAGGCCGAGCACCAGCGCCGCCCAGGCCAGAGCGACGATCGGCAGGCCGAGCCAGGCGTAAGCGAGACCGCAAGCGGCCGCCGCGCCGAGCAATGGCGCGGAAAGGCGGTGCCGCCCGCGCAGCCGCCGGTAGAGCCGGCAGAGCAGCATGCCCATCGCGAACTGGACGACGCAACGGAACAAGCCGGTCTGCGGCACAGCGTCCGGGAAATCATAGCCGGCGGCGGCGAAGAAGGCCGGAATGGAGAGGCCGAGAAGCAGGATCAGGGCGGCAAGCAGCCATGACGGGAGCCGCGCCGGCGCGACCAGGCGGATCAGGAACGGGAAGAGCAGATAGGCGAAGGCCTCGGTCGAGATCGACCAGGCGGGCACGTTCCATTCGAGCCGGTGGAGGAAGCCCCAATTCTGGACGAGGAAGAGCGAGGCGAGGAGATAGGTCCCGTCCCGATCCTCCAGCCTTGCCGAGCCGAACAGGAGGACGGCGGCGGCATAGGCCGCGAAACCGGCGAGGATCAGCAGATGGAGCGGATAGATGCGGGCGAAGCGGCGGAACAGAAAATCGCCAGTCGCCCGCCAATCGCCGGCGAGACGGTCGCCGTAATTGAGCGCGATGACGAAGCCCGACAGGACGAAGAACAGGTCGACGGCGAGATTGCCCTGGTCGAGCAAAGCGATCAGCCCCGGCGCCACCCAGGGCGCGAGCAGCAGGCGCAGGTGGAACAGCACCACCCACCAGGCGGCGATGCCCCGGATCGAGGTGAGAGCGAGGAGCTCGCTTTCCCCCCTGGCCGGGGCGAAAGCAGGCGCATGCATAGGTTCGGGCGGCGGCAAGGGCGGCTCGGCGGCTGTTCCGGATGGGCTACCCTAAACCAGCCGCCTTGCGATTTTGCTAAGCGGGCCGCACGGAGGGCGGCTGGACACTCCGTCCACAGGGAAGGCAAGGGTGCCGGGACACGCTCAGGCTTCAGCGACGGACGAGATCAAGCGCTCCTTCCCGCCCGTCGTCGACGCGCGTAGCCGGGTGCTGGTCCTCGGCAGCCTGCCGGGCGAGCAATCGCTCGCCCGCCGCCAATATTACGGCAATCCCCGCAACCAGTTCTGGCGGCTGATCGGCGCGGTCGTCGAGACCGACCTGGTCGCGCTCGATTACGAGGCGCGGTTGCGGGCCCTGCTCGCGGCAGGGGTCGGGCTGTGGGACACGGTCGGCGCCGCCACCCGGCGCGGCAGCCTCGACGGGAACATACGCGGCCGCCAAGCCAACAGGCTCGCCGATCTGGTTGCGGCGCTGCCGGCGCTGCGGGCGGTCGGCTTCAACGGCGGCACCTCCGCGGCGCTGGGAATGAAGCAGCTTGCGGGCGCCCCCTCCCCCGCTTTGGTGCCGCTGCCGTCGAGCAGCCCGGCCCATACGTTGCCGTTCGAGGCCAAGCTCGGCGCCTGGCTGCGTCTGCGGGAGTTTCTCTGAAAATCGGCCCGATTCGGGGGCTCGTTCAGCGCCTCGAAAGCCGGTTGCGGCGACCTGCCGGTCCCGTAGGACGAGCGGTAATTGTTATACCGTAACACATCGCTATAGCTGCGCCGGCCTCGTCACGTCGGCACGACCGCTCCGCGGAGGATCTCTTGTCTCATTTTCTTTGGCTGGCCGGTGCGGCCGCGATTGCCGTTCCCGTTGCCGTCGCGGCCCAGCCGGCCGCCGACACCAAGGCCGCGCCGCCCGAGGCCGACGCTCCGCCTGTCGCCGCTCCCCCCGGCCGGACGCGCGACGCTGAGGCCGCGGTTCCGGCCGGCGCGGAGATCGTGGTGACGGGGTTCCGCCGCAATCGCGAGGACGTGCTTGCCGGCACCTCCGTGGTCAGCGGCGCCGAGCTGACGCGCGAGCTGCGGCCGACCATCGGCGAGACGCT
>JAXDOV010000120.1:0-11187 GCA_034668705.1 Sphingomonadales bacterium | reverse complement strand
CCAGGCTCGTATAGGCGTCGCGCTCGCCATAGGGCCGGTCGCTGACGTCGGTGCCGGCCGGATAGGCGTCGTCGAGCTTCGCGGCGATGCCATAGGCGATGCTCGGCTGCCGGTCGTGATCGGCCTCCCGGGCGAGAATCAGCATGGTCTCGAACCACGGCTCGGCGTCGGCCGGGCGCACGGTCAGCGGCGGCCTGCCGGCAAGGAGCTGGCGTGCGGCATTGGCCTGGCCGCCATTGCGCAGCCAGTTCGCCTTGTCGCGAAGGAAGCCGGCGTCGGTCTCGGTCCCCGCCGGCACCGCCGCCAGTTTGGTGCCGATATCGGCCGCATTGGTCTGGAGTGCGATCTCGGCTTCGAACACCGGACGCCTCGCCGCCGAGGCGAGCGGCAGGTTGCGCTGTGCGTCCTGCACCCGTCCGGCGGCGAGCAGGGCGGCGATGCGAGAATCATGGTCGGCGGGCTTCAGCCCACCGGAGAAATAGGTGAGGATGCGGCTTTCGTCGGCGGTGGGCAGGACGCCGCCGGTCCAGGCCAGCCGCGCCGCCTCGCGCGCCTCGTCGGGGCGTCCGGTCGCGAACAGGGCATAAGCGAGCTTCGCCTGCCCGATATTGGTGAGCGGCGGGAAGGTCCGGAAGAAATTGACGACCTCGCCCGCCGGGCTTGCGTCGGGGTTGATCGCCTTCTCCGCCGTCTTGCGCAGCGCCGTCTCGCCCGGCCAGCCGCGATGCCGTTGCAGGAAGGAGGCATAGGAGGAGAAAGGATAGGAATCCGACTGACGGAGGCTGTTCCATTCGGCGAGCGCCGCCGCCACGCCCGCATCGACCGCATAGGCAGGCGGGGCGGGCGGCACCGGCGGTGGCGCCGCGGGCACGAAGACGCTCTGCACCGCGACCGGCAGCACGGCGGCGACATGCGACGGGCCGACGCCGACGCCGACCGCCGCGACCGCGCCGGCAGACACCCCGAACAGGCTCAGTACCAAGGCTTTTTTCTCCATGCTGGACAGAATGACAGCCCCCTCCTTATCAGGCACTGAACGAACCCGGCATCATGTCGCGACCGGCGGTCCACGGGAAGGAAAGAATCGATGTTTCGCGGGTCTTTACCGGCTCTGGTGACCCTGTTTCGCGACGAAGCGTTGGACGAGGCCGCTTATCGGGCCTTCGTCGACTGGCAGATCGCCGAAGGAAGCCATGGTCTTGTCCCGGCCGGCACGACCGGCGAATCGGCCACGCTGAATCCGCACGAGCATCGCCGGGCGATCGAGATCTGCGTCGAGGCCGCTTCCGGCAAGGTGCCGGTGATCGCCGGCTGCGGCTCCAACGATACCGCCCAGGCGATCGCGCTCACCCACAGCGCCAGGGAGGCGGGCGCCGACGCGGTCCTCCACGTCCCGCCTTATTACAACCGCCCGAACCAGGAGGGCATCTATGCCCATTTCGCGGCGATCGCCGCGGCGGTCGACATCCCGATCGTCCTCTACAACGTGCCGTCGCGGACGGTCACCGACATCGAGGTCGAGACGATGGCGCGGCTGGCGAGGCTGCCGGCCATCGTCGCCGTCAAGGACGCGACCGGCAATCTCGCCCGGGTCTCCGCCCAGCGCCTCGCCTGCGGCGAGGATTTCGTCCAGCTTTCGGGCAATGACGAAATGGCCCTGGGCTTCGTCGCCATGGGCGGCCGGGGCTGCATCTCGGTCACCGCCAATGTCGCCCCCCGGCTCTGCGCGGAGTTCGAAAATGCCTGTATTTCAGGCAATTGGGACGCGGCCTTGACGCTCCAGGACAGACTCTCTCCGCTCCACGCCGCCCTGTTCAGCGACGCCTCGCCCGGTCCGGTCAAATATGCGCTGAACCGGCTGCGGCCCGAATTCTCCGCCGCGCTTCGCCTGCCGATGACGCCGCCCTGCGAAGCGAGCCGCCATGCGGTCGACGCGGCGCTGGACCATGCGGGTTTGGCCTGAGGGTCGCGCGCCGCTTTGCTCTTCGGTCACTCCTTACAAATCGGGTTCGACTCGACTACGTCCCCGCCATGGCCCGTCCCCGCCCCGCCACGTTCGACAAGCAGAAGATCGCCGCCGAGAACCGGCGCGCGCGCTACGATTATGCGATCGAGGATGTTTACGAGGCCGGCATCGCGCTCACCGGCACCGAGGTGAAGTCGCTCCGCTTCGGCGAGGGCTCGATCGCGGAAAGCTATGCCGAGGTGAAGGACGGCGAGGTGTGGCTGGTCAACGCCAACATCCCCGAATTCAGCCATGGCAACCGCTTCAACCATGAGCCGAAACGGCCGCGCAAGTTGCTGCTCCACGCCAGCGAGGTGAACAAGATGTTCGGCGCGGTGATGCGGCAGGGGATGACGCTCGTGCCGCTCTCGGTCTATTTCAACGCGCGCGGCCGGGCGAAGGTGGAGCTGGCGATCGCCCGCGGCCGCAAGGCGCATGACAAGCGCGAGCATGAGCGCGAGAAGGACTGGAAGAGGGAGCAGGGCCGCCTGCTGCGCAACCATGGTTGAGCCGGGGGAGCCTGACGCGAAAAAGAGCTGGCTTCGGCGCCACATCCCGACCCGCGAGACGATCGATTCCTACCGGCTGCTCCGCCCCTTCGCCAAGCAGCTCAGCCAGCCCAATCTCTGGCACCTCAACCACCGCTCGGTGCCGCGCGGCGTCGCTCTGGGCCTCGGCGTCGGCGTCATCATCCCGTTCATGCACGTGGTCGTCGCCGCCTTGCTCGCCATTCCGGTGCGGGCCAATGTCGCGCTCGCCGCCGCCTTCACGCTCGTCGTCAATCCGCTGACCATCCCGCCCATGTACATCGCCGCTTATCATATCGGCCGCTGGGAGCTGCATCACGATGCCCTGGTCGATCCCGCCGCCGCCGAGCAGGCCTCGGGCGAGCTCGGCCGCTTCCTGTTCTGGATCCACCACGCCTCCGGGCCGATCGCGCTCGGCATCCTCACCATCGCCGCCTCGGCGGCGTTGATCGGCTATGTCGTCAGCGCAATCGCCTGGCGCCTGTGGATCCGAAGCAAGTGGCGGGCGCGGCGGCAGCGGAAAAAGCTGACACAGATTTGAAACGCATGGCGGCCCTGCTATCAGCCGCGCAGCCACTCCGCTCCAACGGGATGATCGTCATGCGCAAGCTCCTTTTTCTCAGCCTGACCGCCGCCACCGCCCTCACCGCCGGCGCCTATGCCGCCGCTCCCGCGCGCCACGCCGCGCCGGCCGCCGCCGCGGCCAGCGGACGTCCGCAGATCGGCAGCTTCGGCTTCGACGAGGCGGGGATGGACCGCTCGGTCGCGCCCGGCGACAATTTCTATCAATATGCCAACGGCACCTGGGCGAAGAACACGCCGATCCCGCCCGACAAGGCGACCTACGGCATGTTCACCGTCCTCGACGATCTGTCGCGCACCCGCACCCGCGCCATCCTCGACGAGGTGAAGAACGATCCGAAGAGCAAGATCGGCAACGCCTATGCGAGCTATCTCGACACCGCGGCGATCGAGGCCAAGGGGATGGCGCCGATCCAGCTTTGGCTGAACCGGATCCGCGGCCTGCAGTCGAAGGCGGGCTATGCCGCGCTCGTCGCCGAGGCGTCGCGCAACGGCGTCGGCGGTCCGGTCGGCGCCTTCGTCGGCCAGGACGACAAGGAGCCGAACCAATATGCGCTGAACCTCGGCCAGGCCGGCCTCGGCATGCCCGACCGCGATTATTATCTGAAGAACGACGCGAAGATCGTCGAGACCCGCGCCGCCTATCAGCGCCACCTCGAGCATGTGCTGACCCTGGCCGGGGAGAGCGACGCCGCCGCCCGCGCCGCCGCCCTCCTCGACTACGAGACCCAGATCGCCAAAGCGCACTGGACCCGCATCGAGAGCCGCGACGCGACCAAGACCTACAACAAGATGAACGTCGCCGCGCTCGCGGCCGACGCGCAGGGCTTCGACTTCCCGACCTATTTCCGCGACCTCGGCGCGCCGGTCCAGACCGTGATCGTCGCCCAGCCGAGCGCGGTCAAGGGTATCGCCGCCGCGGTCGCCGCGGCGCCGCTCCAGGTGCTCCGCGACCAGATGATCGTCCGCTCGCTCGACCGCTATGCCTCGGTGCTGCCGCGCGCGGTCGACCAGGAGAATTTCGCTTTCTACGGCACCGTCCTCTCCGGCACGCCGCAGCAGGAGGATCGCTGGAAGCGGGCGGTGACGGCCACCAGCCGGATGCTCTCCGACGACGTCAGCAGGATCTACGTCGCCCGTTATTTCCCGCCGGCGACCAAGGCGGCGGCCGACCAGCTGGTCCGCAACATCATCGCCGCGATGAACCGGCGGATCGACAAGCTGGCCTGGATGACTCCGGCGACCAAGCTCGCCGCCCATGCCAAGCTCGCCGCCTTCACGCCGAAGATCGGCTATCCGAGCCGCTGGCGCGATTTCTCCGGGCTCGTCATCCGCCGCGACGACGCGCTCGGCAATGCGATGCGCTCCTCCCAGTTCGAGCACGAATATAACGTGACCAAGCTCGGCAAGCCGATCTACCGCTGGGAATGGGGCATGACGCCGATGACGATCAACGCCTATGCCAATTTCGGCATGGTCGAGATCGTCTTCCCGGCGGCGATCCTGCAGCCGCCCTTCTTCGATCCGAAGGCCGATCCGGCGGTCAATTACGGCGGCATCGGCGCCGTCATCGGCCATGAGCTCAGCCACCATTTCGACGACCAGGGCGCGAAATACAATCGCGAGGGACGGCTGATCGACTGGTGGACGCCGCAGGACGTCTCCGCCTTCAGCTCGCGGCTCGAGGCGCTCGGCGCCGAATATGACGCCTATGAGCCGCTGCCGGGCCTCCACGTCCAGGGCAAGCTGACCATGGGCGAGAATGTCGCCGATCTCGCCGGCCTCACCGTCGCCTATGACGCCTATCATGCCGCGATCGGCGGCCGGCCGGCGCCGGTGCTCGACGGCATGAGCGGCGACCAGCGTTTCTACCTCGGCTGGGCGCAGGTCTGGCGGAACAATTACCGCGAGGCCAGCCTCCGGCAGCGGCTGCTCACCGATCCCCATTCGCCGTCCGAGCAGCGCGCGGCGGTGGTCCGCAACCTCGACCCCTGGTATCCCGCCTTCGACGTCAAGCCGGGGCAGAAGCTCTATCTGACGCCGGAGCGCCGGGTGCGCATCTGGTAGCATGACGCGCGCGGCCTCCGTCTCTCCGGCGCGGCCGCCGCTCGGCCCGGCCCTTGCCGTCGTCGCGCTGGCTGCGGCGGCGTCGGCGGCCCTGCTGTTCTGGGCCGTGCCCGATCCGCGGGTCGCCGCCGCTTTCTTCGCCGGCGTGCTGGCGCTCGGCATCCCGCTGGCTTCGGTCGGGCGCCGGAGCGGGCGCGCGGCGATCGCCGAACCGGCCGAGCCCTTTCTCGACCGGGCCCTGCTCCGCGCCGCGCTCGACGGCTCGGCGGAGGCGGCGGCGATCACCGATGCCGGCGGCGCCCTGCTCGCCGCCAACAGCGCCTATGAGCGGGGCTTCGGCGCCGCATCCCCGGCCGCTGCGGCCGACGGCGCGGCGGCGGCGCTCCGCACCGCCGCGCGCGAGGGCGTCGCCCGCCTGAATTTCGACGGCAACGACGCCGAGATTTCGACCATCGGCCGCCACTTCCTCTGGCGCTTCAGCCGCCGCGCCGCCGACGGCCTCGACGCCGAGGTGAAGAGATTGGTCACCGGCGCGGCGGGCGACCGGCTCGGCCAGGCCGGGGTCATGGCCGCGCTCGCCGACGGCGAGGGCAGGCTGATCGCCGCCAATCGCGCCTTTCTCGTCCGCGCGCTGGGCGAGGCCGCCGAAGAGGCCGGCGCCGCGCTCGTCGACCTGCTCGGCGTCGCCGAGGACGGCCGCTTCCACTTCCTGCGCGAAGGCAAGGAGAGCGGCGCGCTGCGCATCGTCCAGGTGCCGGTCACCGACGCGGAGGCGCCGATCCTCTTCCTCCTGCTCGACGACCAGGGCGCGCCCGGCGCCGGCGGCACCAGCCTCAACGGCCTGCTCGACATCCTCCCGCTCGGCCTTGCCCTGGCCGATCGCGACGGCCGCTTCGTCTATCTCAACGCCGCCTTCCGCCGCGCCGCCGGCCTGTCGCCAAAGGCCGCGCCGGTCTGGCCGAGCGATCTCGTCGTCGACGAGGACAAGGCGCCGGTCGCCGATTCCGTCCGCCGCTTCGCCCGCGGTCCCTCCATGTCCGGCGACATCGCCGTCCGGCTCAAGGCGCGGCGCGACGAGCCGGTCGCGCTCACCGTCGCCGGCGCGCGCGGCCTCGGCGAGGCCGCCGTCCTCCTGTCGCTCAAGGACAATAGCGAGGAGGACCGCCTCAAGCGTCAGATCGCCCAGGCGACCAAGATGCAGGCGGTGGGCCAGCTCGCCGGCGGCGTCGCCCATGATTTCAACAACATCCTCACTGCCATCCTCGGCTATTGCGACCTGATGCTGATGCGCCACGCGCCGGGCGACAGCGATTATGACGACATCCAGCAGATCCGCTCCAACTCGAACCGCGCCGCCAGCCTCACCCGGCAATTGCTCGCTTTCTCGCGCCAGCAGACGCTGCGGCCGCAGGTCCTCCAGCTCCCCGACGTGATCGCCGAGGTCTCGACCCTGCTGAAGCGCCTGCTCGGCGAGACGGTGAAGCTCCAGGTCAAGCACGGCCGCAGCCTCGGCGCGGTCCGCGCCGATCCCGGCCAGCTCGAGCAGGTGATCGTCAACCTCGCCGTCAACGGCAGGGACGCGATGCCCGAGGGCGGCACCCTGACGCTCCACACCTATTCGGTCTCCGCCGACGACGTCCGCCGGATGGGCAGCGAGATCCTGCCGATCGCCGATTATACGGCTTTGCGGGTCACCGACACCGGCACCGGCATCCCGCCCCAATTATTGCCCAAGATCTTCGAGCCCTTCTTCACCACCAAGGAGGTGGGGAAGGGGACCGGCCTCGGCCTCTCCACCGTCTACGGCATCGTCAAGCAATCGGGCGGCTTCATCTTCGCCGAATCGAAGGAGGGGCAGGGGACCAGCTTCGTCATCTACCTTCCCGTCCACCGCGCCGAGAAGGTGGCCGCGCCGCGCAAGGGCAAGGAGAAAGCGGGCGAGCTCTGGGGGACGGGCACGGTATTGCTCGTCGAGGATGAGGCGACGGTGCGCGCCGTCGCCGAGCGGGCGCTGACCCGTCACGGCTATACCGTGCTGGTCGCCGAAAATGGCGAGGCCGCGCTCGAGATCCTGGCGCGCGAGCCGCAGATCGACCTGATGGTGTCGGACGTCGTCATGCCGACCATGGACGGCCCAACCACCGCCCGCGAGGCGCGCAAGTCCCATCCGGACCTGCCGATCCTGTTCATCTCCGGCTATGCCGAGGAGCAGCTGCGCCAGTCGATCGACCTCGACCGCGTCCACTTCCTCGCCAAGCCCTTCTCGGTCCAGAAGCTGGCCGAAGCGGCGCGCGACGCGCTCCAGGCGAAATAGCTCGTTTCCGCCAACGCGTTCGACGTCCGCAATATTCGTCCCGACGCGAAACGAAATAAATGTTTCGGATCGCCGCATCAGGCTTTAAGCCCGCCTCCGTGACCGCGTGCCGCTCAGTCCTCATCGTCGAAGACGAACCCTTGATTTCGATGATGCTCGAAGACTTCCTCGATTCGCTCGGCCATGAGGTCGCGGGCACCTGCGACACGGTCGACGAGGCGCTGGGCCGGGTCGAGCAGGGCGGCTTCGACGTCGCCATCATCGACGTCAACCTGAACGGCCGCCAGGTCTGGCCGGTGGCCGACCGGCTGGCCGAGAAGGGCATCCCCTACGTGCTCGCCACCGGCGGCCATATCGAGCCGCCGCCCGCCGCCCATGCCGGCGTGCCGGTGCTCGCCAAGCCCTATACGCTCGACGCGATCGAGCCCGTCCTCGCCGAGGCCTGCCGCGTTACGCCCTGACGTCTGGTAGGGACACTGCGTTTCGCCGCAATTTCGGCGTGGTGTTTCCCTCTTGTTCCACAAGAACAGATAAGGTACACGCTCATTCACGCGTTGAATGGGCGGCGCGGAGCGAATAGGCGGGAGCGAAGCCATGGTGGCATCTCTGAAAGTCGTAACGGACGGGAATTCCGGCAATATGGACAAGCAGAAGGCCCTCGAGGCCGCCCTCGCGCAGATCGACCGCGCCTTCGGCAAGGGCTCGGCGATGAAGCTGGGATCGCGCGAGGCGGTCGAGATCGAGACCATCTCCACCGGCTCGCTCGGCCTCGACATCGCGCTCGGCATCGGCGGCCTGCCGCGCGGCCGCGTCGTCGAAATCTACGGTCCGGAAAGCTCGGGCAAGACGACCCTCGCTCTCCACGTCATCGCCGAGGCGCAGCGCAACGGCGGCGCCGCCGCTTTCGTCGACGCCGAGCATGCGCTCGATCCGATCTATGCGCGCAAGCTCGGAGTCGATGTCGACGAGCTGATCGTCTCCCAGCCCGACACCGGCGAGCAGGCGCTCGAGATCACCGATACCCTGGTCCGCTCCAACGCGATCGACGTGCTCGTCGTCGATTCCGTCGCCGCCCTGGTGCCGCGGGCGGAGATCGAGGGCGAGATGGGCGACAGCCATGTCGGTCTCCAGGCCCGGCTGATGAGCCAGTCGCTCAGGAAGCTCACCGGCTCCATCTCCAAGTCGAAATGCCTCGTCATCTTCATCAACCAGCTGCGGATGAAGATCGGCGTCATGTACGGCAATCCGGAGACGACGACCGGCGGCAACGCGCTCAAATTCTACGCCTCGGTCCGTCTCGACATCCGCCGCACCGGTCAGATCAAGGACCGCGACGACATCGTCGGCAACACCACGAGGGTGAAGGTGGTCAAGAACAAGGTCGCGCCGCCGTTCAAGCAGGTCGAGTTCGACATCATGTACGGCGAAGGCATCTCCAAGGTCGGCGAGATCCTCGACCTCGGCGTCAAGGCCGGCATCGTCGAGAAGTCCGGCGCCTGGTTCAGCTACGATTCGATCCGGATCGGCCAGGGCCGCGAGAACGCCAAGGTCTATCTCAAGGAGAATCCGGACGTCGCCGCGCGGATCGAACGCGCGATCCGCGGCAAGACCGACGAGGTCGCCGAGGCGCTGATGACCGGCCCCGGCCCGGAGGACGACATCTAGGATCGATCCACCTTGCATGCTGTTCCCCGGCTTTCGCCGGGGAACAATCAGAGCATGGCGCGACGCGCGGACGTTATCGAGCGGGCGCGCTTCTACCGGCCGTCTCGAATCCACCTCAATCCCGCCCGAACAGCTGACCGCGTTCGGTGGCGAGCAGGATGAGGAAGGCGGCGGCGCCCAGCAGGACCTCGCCGCCGACCATCGGCAGGACCGTGCCGTTGAAGCTCTGGCCGATGGCGAGACCGAGCAGGGCGCCGAGGATGGTGCCGATCGTCCCCTGGACCGAGGAGGCGGTGCCGGCGACATGGCCCATCGGCTCCATGGCCAGCGCGCCGAGATTGGCCGAGCACAGGCCGAAGCAGGCCATGGTCGCCGCCTGCAGCGCGATGAACAGGCCGAGGCTTTCGCCCCGCGCCGCGCTCAGCAGATGGACGAAAGCGGCCAGGGTGAAGGCGGCGAGGCCGAAATGGGCGATGCGGCGCGTCCCCAGCCGCTCGACCAGCCGCGAATTGGCGTAGGAGGTGACCGCCATCGGCCCGGCAATGCCGGCGAAGGTGATCGCGATCAGCTCGGGCCGGCGGAAGACGTCGAAGACGATCTGCTGGATGGAGAGGATATAGCCCATCAGCGCGCTCACCAGCAGGGTGAAGGCCAGAGTGTAGCCGAGCGACTGCCGGACGGTGAGCGTCTCCCGCGTGCCCGCGACGATCGCCGGCAGCGAGAAGGGCCGGCGATATTCGGGATGCAGCGTCTCCGGCAGCCGGACAAGCGACCAGGCCAGCATCAGCGCGGCGAAAGCGGCGAGGCCGAAGAAGATCGCCCGCCAGGAGGCGACGAGCAGGGTGAGCTGGCCGAAGCTCGGCGCCAGCACCGGCATCAGCAGAAAGACCATGAAGGCGAGGCTCATCAGCCGCGCCATCCGCGCGCCATCGAACCGGTCGCGGACGATCGAGATGGTGAGCACCCGGCTCGCCGCCGCGGCGGCGCCCTGCAGCAGCCGCGCCGTGAGCAGCAGGGCGAAGCTTCCGGCCGCGGCGCAGGCGAGCGAGAAGCCGAGATAGAGGATCAGGCTGACGATCAGCACCGGCTTGCGGCCGTAGCGGTCCGACAGCGGCCCGTAGAGGAGCTGGGTCGTGCCGAAGCCGAGCATGTAGAAGGAGACGACCAGCTGCCGCTCGTTCTCGGTGGCGATATGGAGCGCCCGGCCGATCGCCGGCAGCGCGGGCACCATCGCATCGATCGCCAGAGCGTTCAGCGCCATCAGCCCCGCGATCAACGCCACGAACTCGCGAAAGCCCGGCCGCATCGGCGCGGCGGCGTCTTCCAGGGACGGGGTCATGGTTGCGGGCTTGTTCACGGCGGCTCTTCGATTTGGGGGTCAGGGTCTGCACCCGGCGCAGGTCCTCAAGACGGTCGCCGGCCCGGCCGGTTCCCTATCGCCCGTCGCGCGCTTATGGAAGGCGGCGCATGATCGTGGTCCATCATCTCGAGAACAGCCGCTCGCAGCGCATCCTCTGGCTGCTCGAGGAGCTCGGCCTTCCCTACGAGGTCCGCCGCTTCGCGCGAAACCCGAAGACGATGCTTGCGCCGCCCGAGCTGCGCCGCGTCCATCCGCTCGGCAAGTCGCCGATCGTCGAGGATCCCGGATCGGGGTCCGGGACGGGCGAGGGCAGGGTTATCGTCGAGACCGGGGCGATCGTCGAATATCTGGTCGAGAAAGCCGGCCGGCTCGGCCCGCCGGCGCGCCGGGACGACGTGCTGCGCTACCGCCAGTTCCTCCATTATGCCGAAGGCTCGATGATGCCGCCCTTGCTGGCGATGCTGGTCGTGCGCCGCCTCGGCCTGCTCGGCCGCCCCGCGCGCCGGCCGCTGCAGAGGATGTTCGACCAGCATCTCGACTGGCTGGAGAGCGAGCTGGCCGTCCGTCCCTGGTTCGCCGGCGAGGAATTCACCGCCGCCGACGTGATGATGAGCTTCCCGCTCGAAGCCGCCCGCCACCGGGCCGGCCTCGACGAGACCCGTCCGAA
>JAXDOV010000119.1:0-4758 GCA_034668705.1 Sphingomonadales bacterium | reverse complement strand
CATGTTCTCGCCGACGATCCGGACCGGCAGATCTACGCCTGCACCGCCGGCAGCCTGTCGATGAGCCAGTCGGTGATCGGCGTGCTCCAGGAAGGGCTGCCGGCCGGCGAGGGAAGCGAGATGGCGCGCTCGCTGCGCCACGCGACGACGATGTTCCGCACCGCCCAGCTGGTCGGCGAAGCGGTGCAGATCGCCAATCGGACGGTCGGCAAGGCGCTCGAGGAGATCAACCTCGAAAGCTCGGTGTCGCTGCTGCTCGGCGGGCGGATCGGCGACGGACCGCCGATGCTGTTCCTGATCTACAATGCCGGCAATTTCATCGAGTGCACGCGGGAGGTGCCGTTCATGCAGATCGGCGAGACCAAATACGGCAAGCCGATCCTCGACCGCGGCCTGTCCTACGACACGCCGCTGCACGAGGCGGTGAAGTTCGGCTTCCTGTCATTCGACAGCGCGATGCGCTCCAACCTCGGCGTCGCCCGGCCGCTCGACCTGATGGCGATGCCGCGCGACCGCTCGCAGCCGATCCTGACCCGCCGGATCGGCCAGGACGATGCCTATTTCGACGACCTCTCGGAGCGCTGGGCACATTATCTCCATCAGGCGACGGAGAGCATCCCCAATCCACCCTGGATGCCCGGGGGCTGAAAGGAGCGCGGCTCGTCTGGCGAACCGCGCCCCTTCCTGCGCAAATCAGCGGCAGCGGACGTCCGCATTCTGCTGATCGACCGACCGGCCGAGCAATGCGCCGAGCGCGCCGCCGATCAGGGTGCCGGCGACCCGGTTGCGGCCGCCGTCGATGACGTTGCCGAGCAGGGCGCCGCCGGCGCCGCCGACGATGAGGCCGATCGTGCCGTCGCTGCGCTTGCAATAATAACGGCCGTCGGACCCGCGATAGACCTGGTCCTGCGCGCCGAGGCGCCGCTCCTGGTAGCGCGGATCCTCGCGATAATAGCGCGAGGCGTCATAGTCGGTGGCATAGGGATCGTTATAGCCGCCGGGGGGCGGCGCGTTGTTGTAATTGTAATTGTCGTTCCGATAGGTGTCGTCGCGGTAATAGCCGCCGCCCGACCGGCCGCGTGCGGCCATGTAGCGGTCCCGCTCGCGCTGGTAGATCTGCGTCTCCGACTGGTAGCGCGCCTGCGCCGCGTCCCAGCGCCGCTGGTCCTGATAGGATTGAGCGCCGGCGGGCCCGCTGAGGGCGGCGACGGAGGCAAGCGTCAAAGCGAATACAAGTTTCTTCATCATTCAATCTCCCGAACTGGGTCCCCAACGATCCGGCGGGCAAGGCGGGTCCCGCGGGGCGCCATTATTGTTCCGCAGGCGAAACCGCAGGCCGCCGGCCGGCGCGAGCGGCGCCGTTCATGCAACGCATGGCTATCGGTAAGAAAATGGTCGGGGAGAGAGGATTCGAACCTCCGGCCCCTGCCTCCCGAAGACAGTGCTCTACCAGGCTGAGCTACTCCCCGACCGGGTGTCCGGCACAAGGCCGCCCGGGAGACAGTGGGGCGGGTCTATAGGCAGGGGCCGCGGGGAGCGCAAGCGTCGGTTCGGCTCCTCCCGTCATTCCCGCCAGGGCGACGGTCGGGCGGGGCCCGGAAGCGGCGCCGCGCGGTTCATTCGATCGACGATGTCAAAGAGCCGGGCCGTCCGGGACGGCCGCGTTTCGTTCGGAAAGTTCGGAAAGTTCGCACCCCCTGGGAAGGAAAAATCACCTCAAACGGGGGAACGGATCTCGTGCCCGCAAAGGCTCCTCCTGCTCACGGCGCGATCGTATTGCCGCGATCGCCTCGTCCTCCTCGCGCTACTGTTCGCGTTACGTTCCACAGCTTCGTTAAAGCAGATGGGGAGGGATTTGGCAAATCGAGGCGGGGCCTAACGAAGGGGGGATGACGGAAGGGCGGGATGACGAACCGCTACCGGCCGAGCACGGCGATCATCTCGGCGATGTCGGCAAATTTCTCGCGGGGGCTGCCCAAGCGGGCGCGGGCGGTCTCGGCCGCCTCGATCCGCTGCCAGTCGCGGAAGGCGACGGGGTTGACGCCGCGGGCGTGGAGCAGGGTGTCGAGGGCGGCGCCGCCCGCCTTGCCGCCGCCGCCGGGCGGGTAAGCGGCGGCGATCTTCTCGGCCACTTCGAAGCCGTCGGGCCGGTTGGTGCCGATCGTGCCGGTCGGGCCGCGCCGCGCCCAGCCGACGCAATAGAGGCCGTCCCCGATCACCCCTTCCGAATTGGCGAAGCGGCCGCGGCCATGCTCATAGGGCACGCCGTCGATCGGCGGCGTCTGGTAGCCGATGCAGCTGACGATCAGGCCGCAGTCGATCGTATAATGCTCGCCGGTGCCGACCGAGCGCAGGTCTTCGGTGAGGCGGGTGCGCTCGACGACGAGGCGCTCGGCACGGCCGTCGCCCTCGACCGCGACCGGCATGGCGAAGAAATCGAAGACGATCCGCTTCGGCTTGCCGCCCTCCAGCCGGGCGAAGTCGCGAAGATGGGTGACCGACTTGCGCATGCCCGGCTCGAGCAGGGCGTCCTCCTCCACGGGGGGGAAATCGCCCAATGCCACTTCCGGCGTCGCCGCCTCGAGATGGCCGAGTTCGCCCAGCTCCTTCGGCGTCATCGCGATCTGGTGCGGGCCGCGCCGGCCGAGGATGGAGATGGTGCGGATCGCCGCGCGGTCCAGCGCGTCCAGCGCATGGCCGGCAATGTCGGAGGCGGCAAATTCGGCGCGGGTCTTGGCGAGGATGCGGGCGACGTCCAGCGCCACATTGCCGTTGCCGATCACCGCCGCCGCGCTCACGTCGAGCGGCGGGTCGAGGCCGGCGAAATCGGGATGGCCGTTATACCAGCCGACGAAGGCGGCCGAGCCGACGACGCCGGGAAGGTCGCTGCCCGGGATGCCGAGCGGCCGGTCGTGCGGCGCCCCGGTGGCGAGGATGACGGCGTCGTAAAGCTGCCTCAGCTCCTCGATCGAGACGTCGCGGCCGATTGTGACGTGGCCGACGAAGCGGGTATTGGGGGCCAGCGCGGTCTTCTCATAGCGTTTGGAGACGGCCTTGATCGACTGATGGTCGGGCGCGACGCCGAAGCGGATCAGGCCGTAGGGCACGGGCAGCCGGTCGATCATGTCGATCGCCACCCCGTCGCCGTAGAGCTTCTGCAGCGCTTCGGCGCTGTAATAGCCGGCGGGGCCGGACCCGATTATGGCGACGTGGCGCATCCGAGGCCCTCTCCCTATTCAGGGCCATGCTAGCGCGGCGGAGCCACGAGGCAAGCCGTCCGCGGGAGGGCGCGGCTGGAAGGAAGCCTGGATCCGCCCCGATTGTTCTCCGGCGAAGGCCGGAGTCCAACCCTGTTTCTGGACCCCGGCCTTCGCCGGGGAACATGACCTTCGCAGGGGGAAGATGGAGGTCAGCCCTTCCTGCTCTTGTCCTCGAGCAGGGCGCCGCCTTCGCGCTGGAGCAGCGCCGCGATCGGCCGGGCGAAGAAGGAGAGCATCGGCGGCAGGTCGACCTCGACATGGACGAGGCTCTCGGCGACGTCGATGCGGGCGTCGATCTCCTGGCCCATCGCCCCGACCTTCAGGCCGAGGCTGTTGCCGGTCCATTGCGAGCTGATCGCCGCGCCGCCCGGAATATGGCTTTCGAGGCGGCCGATATTGGCGGCGATGCGGCGATGCGCCTCGGCGGCGCCGAGGCTGTGCGGGAGGTCGACGGCGATCTTGTTGCTCATCCCTCGCAAGTAAGGTGCGCCTTTGCCTCCCGCAACGGCGGCGGCGCCCGCAACGGAGCGGGCAGCGTCGCTGTTGCTTGTCGGTGACAGGGGTGTCTCTTTTTTGCGGCGGAGGCGCGAAACGTCTTTGCTGCAGCGCAAAATGGCCTAGGCTCATCGGGTTAGGCAGCCGCCGCGCTGCACCATCCAGGGATTCGACCATGACCAATTTCTCGCGCGTTGCTCTTTTGACGTCGCTTTCCGCTCTGGCGCTCGCCGCCGCGCCCGCCGCCGCCCAGCCCCCGGCGCAGCCGCCCGAGGGCGACCAGGCCGCCGCCGCCGACCAGGGCGTCACCAATGCCGATACGATCGTCGTCGTCGGCACCCGCCGCAGCGACCGCACCGTCGCCGACAGCCCGGTGCCGGTCGACGTGATCGGCTCGGAGGCGATCACCAATACCGGCCAGACCGAGACCAACCGCATCCTCAACTCGCTGGTGCCCTCGTTCAACTTCCCGCAGCCGTCGATCGCCGACGGCTCGGACGCGCTGCGCCCGGCTACCCTGCGCGGCCTCAGCCCCGACCAGACCCTGGTGCTGATCAACGGCAAGCGCCGCCACGTCTCGGCCCTGCTCAACATCAACGGCACGGTCGGCCGCGGCAGCGCGGCGGTGGACCTCAACCTCATCCCCGGCCTCGCCATCAGCCGGATCGAGGTGCTGCGCGACGGCGCCTCGTCGCAATACGGCTCGGACGCGATCGCCGGCGTGATCAACATCCAGCTCAAGAAGGCCGGCCATGGCGGCCGCGCCAGCGTCACCTACGGCCGCTACATCACGACGGTCGACAATGTCGCCAACGTCACCGGCCTGCAGCTCAATTCCGCCGGCCAGCCGCAGCTCGACCCGGCCGATCCCCGCTATTTCCTCGCCAATACCAACGGCAACCGCAAGGCGCGGGACGGCGACCAGGTGACCTCGGCGATCAATTTCGGCCTGCCGCTCGGCCCGCACGGCTTCATCAACGCCACCGCCGAATATCATTATCGC
>JAXDOV010000118.1:0-12431 GCA_034668705.1 Sphingomonadales bacterium | reverse complement strand
CGCGCGGATTGCCGCTGATCTCGGCGCCGGCGCGGTCGGCGCCATATTCGCGGGTGCGGCTGATCGCGAGCTGGACGAGCATCGCCGCGAACGGAGCGAGCAGGACGGAAGCGATCATCGCCAGCGGATTGCTCCGCCCTTCCCCGCGGAAGAAGAAGCCGAAATTGGCCAGCATCGAGATCGCGCCGGCGATGGTCGCGGTCATCGTCATGACCAGGGTGTCGCGGTTGCGGACATGGCCGAGCTCATGGGCGAGCACAGCCGCCACCTCGTCGCGGTCGAGGATGGCGAGCAGGCCGGTGGTCGCGGCCACCGCCGCATGGGCCGGATCGCGGCCGGTGGCGAAGGCGTTCGGGTGAGGCGAATCGACGAGGTAGACGCGCGGCGGCGGCAGCCCGGCGCGGGCGGCGAGCTGGTGGACGATGCCGACCAGGACCGGGCAGTCGCGGCCGTCCACCTCATGGGCGCCGTGCATCGCCAGGACGATGCGGTCGGCATTCCAGAAGGTGAAGAGGTTCATCAACGCCGCCACGACCAGCGCGACCAGGGCGCCGCCCGGGCCGCCCAGCGTGTAGCCGAGCCCCATGAACAAAGCGGTCAGCGCCGCCAGCAGCATCAGGGTCCGAAAGCCATTCATCTTGCGTTGCCGCCTCCCACGTCCGAAATGTGGGGGCCAGACCGGCCTTGTTCAATCAGACCGGCCTTGTTCAATCGGAGTCGCCATGGGCCAGCGCCCACCCCATCTGAAGCCGCCGAAGCACTGGACGAAGAGCGAACCCGCCCCCGCGCCGGGCCCGCCGCGCGAGGAGACGGAAAGCGGCGGCCCGAAAGGAGAGGAGCCGACGCGCTACGGCGACTGGGAGAATAAGGGCATCTGCTGGGACTTCTAGGAAGGGGAGCCGGGACGGCACCCCTTCCGTGTCCCGGCGATGAGGGTCAAACCCCCTCCGGCCGAAGCGGCCTGGCCAGCAGCCTCTCGACGATCGCGTCCACCGCAGCCTCGCCCGCCAGCAAGGCGCAGACCGCCGCCACGATCGGCATGTCGACCCCCGCCGCGGCCGCCGCCCGCGCCAGCACCGGGGCGGTGAACGCCCCTTCGGCCACGGTGCGGCGATCGGCGAGCAGCTCGGCGGCGGAGCGGCCTTCGCCCAGCCCCTGGCCGAGGCTGAAATTGCGCGAACTGGTCGAGGAGCAGGTCAGGACGAGGTCGCCGAGCCCCGACAGGCCGGCCAGGGTCTCGGCGCGGGCGCCGCGCGCCAGGCCGAAGCGCGTCATCTCGGCGAAGCCGCGGGAGATGAGGGCGGCGCGGGCATTCTGGCCGAGCCGCCGCCCCTCGACCACGCCGCAGGCGATGGCGAGCACGTTCTTGACCGCGCCGCCGATCTCGGCGCCGGCGACGTCGTCGGACAGATAGGGCCGGAACCAGGGCCGGGCGAGGCGGTCGCGCAGCCTCTCCCCCACCGCCTGGTCCTCGGCCGCCAGGGTGACCGCGGCGGGCAGGCCGGCGGCCACTTCATGGGCGAAGGTCGGGCCCGAAAGCACCGCGACCGGCGCCTCCGGCTGCGCGCCGCGGGCGACCTCGTGCATCAGCTCCATCGTCCGCTCCTCCATCCCCTTGGCGCAAAGGACGAGGGGGATGCGGAGGCGCGGCATCGCGGCGAGGACGCCGCGCATATGCTGGGCCGGAGTGACGACGAGCAGCGCGTCGCAGCCGGCGAGCGCGCCCAGATCGCCGGTGGCGGCGATGGCCGGATCGAGCGGGATGCCGGGGAGGAAAAGGCTGTTTTCGTGGCGGAGGTTCACGCCCTCGACCACTTCCGGCTCGCGCGCCCAGAGCAGGGTGTCGCCGCCCTCGGCCGCGACCTGCGCCAGCGCCGTCCCCCAGGCGCCGCCGCCGATCACGCCGATCCTCACGCTTTCACCCCGGCGCCGCGGACGCGCTCCGCCTCCGGATCGAGCGGCCAGCGGGCGCGGGCCGGCGCGCCGAGCCCGTCGACCAGCCCCGCCTCGAAGCGCAGGGCGCCGGCCCAGGCGATCATCGCCGCATTATCGGTGCAGAGCCAGAGCGGCGGCGCGACGAAGGGCCGGCCGTGGACCGAGGCCAGCGCCTGCAGCGCCGAGCGGATGCTGCGATTGGCGGCGACGCCGCCCGCCACCACCAAAGCGCTCGCCTCGGGCACGATGCGCAAGGCGCGGGCGGTGCGGTCGACGAGGCAGTCGACCACCGCCTGCTGGAAGGAGGCGGCAATATCCTCGGCGCGCCAGCGTCCGGTCTCGCGGGCGCGCAGCACCGCGCTCTTCAGGCCGGCAAAGGAGAAATGGGGCTCGTCCGATCCAACCAGCGGCCGCGGCAGCGGCACCGCCTTGGGATCGCCCTGCGCGGCCGCCCGCTCGACCGCCGGGCCGCCGGGGAAGCCGAGGCCGAGCAGCTTGGCGACCTTGTCGAACGCCTCGCCGGCGGCGTCGTCGATGGTGGTGGCGAGGCGGCGATAGCGGCCGAGCCCCTCGACCAGCAGCAGCTGGCAATGGCCGCCGGAGACGAGCAGCAGCAGATAGGGGAAGGCGAGGTCCGGCTCGGTCAGCATCGGCGACAAAGCATGGCCTTCGAGATGGTTGACCGCGACCAGCTTCTTGCCCGCCGACAGAGCGAGACCCTTGGCGGCGACCAGCCCGACCATCACGCCGCCGATCAGGCCCGGCCCCGCGGTTGCCGCTATGGCGTCAATCTCGGCGAGCGCCACCCCGGCCTCGCGCAAAGCCGCCTCGATCAGGTCCGGCAATATCTCGACATGGGCGCGGGCGGCGATTTCGGGGACGACGCCGCCATAGGGCCGATGGGCGCTTTCCTGCCCCGCCACCAGCCGCGCGAGGATGCGGCGGTCGCGCGTCACCAGGGCGGCCGCGGTCTCGTCGCAGGAGGATTCGATGCCGAGGATCAGGCTCATCCCGGCTTCCCTGCCACCCCGGGACCGGCTAGCACAAGCGCCCCATGATCCAGACGCTCCGCATCGGCACGCGCGGCTCGCCGCTCGCCCTCGCCCAGGCGCGGATGGTGGCGACGGCGTTGCGGGACGCCCATGGCTGGGGCCCGGAGCGGATCGAGATCATGCCGATCACCACCAGCGGCGACATGATCCGCGACCGGCCGCTGGCGGAAATGGGCGGCAAGGCCTTGTGGACCAAGGAGCTCGACCGGGCGCTGGCCGAGGGCCTGACCGACATCTCGGTCCATTCGATGAAGGACGTCGAGACGCTGCGGCCGCCGATCCTGGCGATCGCGGCGATGCTGCCGCGGGCGGACGTGCGCGACCGGCTGATCGGCGCCGACAGCATCGAAGCGCTGCCCGCCGGCGCGCGCGTCGGCACCTCCTCGCCGCGGCGCACCGCCCAATTGCTGGCGCGGCGGCCCGACCTCGCGATCGTGCCGTTCCGCGGCAATGTCGAGACGCGCCTGCGCCGGATCCAGCTCGGCGAGGCGGACGCCACCCTGCTCGCCGCGGCGGGGCTCGAGCGGCTCGGCCATCGGGAGGGAGTCGTGCTGGACGACCTGCTGCCGGCCCCGTCGCAAGGCGCGATCGGCGTCGAGATCCGCGCCGACGACCGCAAGGCCCGGATCCTCATCCAGGCGATCGACCATCGCCCAACCCATATCTGCGTCAATGCCGAGCGGCGGCTGCTGGAAAGGCTCGGCGGCTCCTGCCGTTCCGCCGTCGCCGCGCTCGCCCAGATGGACCGGGGACGGATTCGCCTCCAGGCCGAGATCCTTTCGCCCGACGGACGCGAGATCCAGGCGGGCGAGCTCGTCTATACGGTGGCGAAGGAGGAGGACCGGCCGGCCGAGCTCGCCGCCGAGCTGCTCGGCCGGGCGAGCCTCGGCCTGAGGGCCTCGTTCGCCGGGTGAGCCGGCCGCTGCTCATCCTCCGGCCGGAGCCCGGCGCGAGCGAGACCGCGGCGCGCGCGCGCGCTCTGGGGCTGGAGCCGGTGATCGCGCCGCTCTTCGCGATCGAGCCTTTGCCCTGGGACCCGCCCGATCCGGCCGGCTTCGATGCCTTGTTCCTCACCAGCGGCAATGCCGCGCGCTGCGGAGGCCCAAAGCTGGGGCTATTCGCCGGGCTGCCCTGCTGGACGGTCGGCGGCGCCACCGCGGCGGCGGCGCGGACGGCGGGGTTCGAGGATGTGCGGGCCGGGCCGAGCGACGGCGGCGCTCTCGCCGGGGCGGCGGCGCAAGCAGGCGTGCGGCGCGCGCTCCACCTCCACGGCCGCGACCATGTGCCGCTGGCGGGGGACGGCCTCCGCGTCGAAGGGCGGGCCGTTTATGCGTCCGAAGCCGTGAGCACGCTGCCGGAAGCCGCGGCGGCGCTGCGGCGGCCGGTGGCGCTGATCCATTCGCCGCGGGCGGGCGCGCTGTTCGCTTCGCTCGTGCCGGCGAAAAACGGCATCGTCATTGCGGCGATCAGCCCGGCGGCGGCCGACGCCGCCGGCACCGGCTGGGCCCGGATCGCGGTGGCGCGCGCGCCGCGCGACGAGGCTTTGCTGGAGCTTGCCATGAAGCTGTGCAACAACGAGGATGTCCGAAAAGGGCAGTCCCGGCAGGCGGGAGCAGGTGGTACGAATGGATTATGAGCCGGGGGTAAAAGCGACAAGGCCGAAACGGCCGCTGGCGGCGGCCCTGATCCTCGTTCTGGTCGCCTTCGCCCTCGGCCTCGCGGCGATGGGCTGGCTGCTCGCCCACTGGCATGGCGGCGCCCGCTTCCTCGGTGTGGTGCCCGCCGCCCCGGCGACGCAGCCGGCGCCCGGCCCCGCCCTCACTGTCCAGCCCGAGCCGGTCCAGCCCGCGCAGGCCGCGCCGCTCGATACGCAGATTCCGGTCACCGATCCCGAGCTGGTCCGCCGGGTCAACCTGATGGAGCAGAGGCTGGCGACGCTCGACGTCCAGTCCCGCGCCGCCGTCGGCAATGCCGGCCGCGCCGAAGCCCTGCTCGTCGCCTTCGCCGCCCGCCGCGCGCTCGATCGCGGCGTCCAGCTCGGTTATATCGAGGCTTTGCTCCGCGACCGGTTCGGCGCCACCCAGCCGCAGGCGGTGGCGACGGTGCTGACCGCGGCCCATCAGCCGGTGATGCTCCAGCAGCTGCGCACCGGCTTCCAGGACATCAAGTCGCATCTCGCCGGCGGCGGACCCGAACAGAGCTGGTGGACCGCCTTCCGCACCGAGCTTGGCGGCCTCATCACCATCCGCCGCGAAGGCACGCCCTCGACCATGCCGAGCGACCGCCTGCATCGGGCCGAGCGCGCGCTCGACGCCGGCCAGGTCGAAGTGGCCTTGCTCGAAGTGCTGCGCCTGCCCGGCCGCGACAATGCCAAGGACTGGATCGCCCAGGCCCGCCGCTACGTCGCCGCCCGCCAGGCGCTCGACACGATCGAGACCGCCGCTTTGCTCGAGCCGCCCCGCACCCCGCAGGCGCCGGACGCCTCCACCTCCGCCGCCCCGGCGAAGCGGTAGGGCCCCCACCGCCGTCATTGCGACCTCGGCGAAAGCCGGGGGAAGCAATCCAGCGCTGACTCGCAGGATCGTGCAAAGGCTGGATTGCCGCGTCGCTGCGCTCCTCGCAATGACGAGGGAGGGCTACGCCGAGGCGCCTCTAAATCTCGAGCAGGGCATAAGGCCGGCCGAAGGCCGCCTCGACCACATATTGGGCGCAATTGTAGACCGGGATGCCGCGGGGCGTGCTGCCCTGGTAGGTGCCGCGATGGGCGTGGCCGTGGACCACCGCCTTCACATTGTCGAACCGGTCGACGGCATGGGCGAGGCGCGAGGAGCCGAGGAACGGGTAGATTTCGAGCGGCTCGCCCACCACCGTGTCGGCCACCGGCGCATAATGGAGCACCGCCACCACCTTTTCGGTGCGCAGCGAGCGCAGCGCATTTTCGAGCTTGCGCGCTTCCTCGCGGGATTCGTCGACGAAGGCCTTGATCGCGTCCTCGCCGAACGCCCCCAGCTCGCCCCGGCCGAAGCCGCCGACGAAGCCCTTGGCCCCAGCGAAGCCGATTCCTTCGATCACCGTCGCCTGCTCGCCGAACATGCGCACCCCCACGTCCTGCATGATCCTGGCGACCTCCTCCGCCATGCCGCTTTCGTAATCGTGATTGCCGAGCACGCCGACCATCGGGATCGAGCAATGCCTCAGATCCTCGGCCAGGATCTCGGCCTCGCTGATCCTGCCGAAATTGGTGAGGTCGCCGCACAAGGCGAGGACGTCCGCTTGGTCGGAGATTTCGGCGAACAGGTCCCGGTAGCGATTCCGATTGTCCTCGCTGACGTGGAGGTCGCCGATCGCGGCCAGCGTGATCGCCTCAATGGGGTTCATGCTTCTCGTCCACGCCTTTGCCGACGACGTCGGCGAAGCCCCATTCGGTGACGTCGATGACATAGTCGGTGGGGCTGATCAGGCGCCCGCGGCAGATCTTGATCGTCGCCGGCGGCATCTCGTCCTGCGCTCTCAGCCGCGTCATCAGCTCGTCGTAGAGCCAGCGCGGGATCAGGTCCCGTTCGGTCGGATAGACGAAGCGGAAATTGAGGATGTTGATCAGCAGCACCTCCCAATAAAGGTCCATCGAGGAGAGCAGCCACTGCCAGTCGATCTCGTCATGCTTGACCAGGATGACGTGGACGATGTCCGCCGCGTCGTAGCGGTAGCGCGTCTGCAGGAAGAGCTTGGAGAGGATGAACTGGGTCGGCGGCGTCACTCGCACGTTGGTCCCGTAGACCTCCGCCTCGTGCACCTCGTGAAACCAGTCCTCGGTGATCGGAATGCTGGCCGAGGAGATGTTGAAGATCACGTCGAAGAAATTGTCGCCGCGCCACACCTTCCCGATCCAGCGCTCGTCCTCGATCTGGATTTCGTAGCCGCGGCCCTTGAAGAAGGAGAGGATCTTCGGCGCGTCGCTGGGCTTGCAGAAGACGTCCAGATCCTTGGTCGGGCGGGTGATGCCGGTGAAGCAGGCGAGCGCGTAGGTGCCGGACAGGAGGAACGGGATTCCGGAGTCGTTGAGCAGGCGAAGGCTGTCGCCGTAGAAACCGACCGCCTCGGGCGGCGGCTCGAATCTGGACGAATCGGACGTGTCGGATTGATTGCTCATCGTCCGGAGAACGGGACCGCGGGCGTTGCGTTCCTTATTGCCCCGGCGGCGGCGGCGCGGCCCTGCCGATCTCCAGCAGGGTGATGGTGAAGTCGAGCGTCGCGTTCGGCGGGATGATGCCGCCGCCGGCGCCCGCCGCGCCATAGGCGAGACGCGGCGGAATCCAGACGCGGTAGGTGCCGCCCTGGCGCATCAGCTGCAGCGCCTGGGCGAAGCCCGGCACGGTGCCGGAGACCAGCATTCCGGCCGGCCGGTCCGCCCGGTCGAACACCTTGCCGTTCGCAAGGCGGCCGACGTAACGGATCAGCACCGCGTCGTCGGGGCCGGGACGGGGACCTGCGCCCGGCTTCAACGTCTGGATGCGAAGGCCCGTAGCCGTGGCGATGGTGCCGCGGGGAAGATGCGCGGAAGCGGCGGGCGTCGCGGCGGAGGCGGCGGCGAGAAGAAGCCAGACCATCGGCGCGCCGATAGGAGGAGGCGCAGTCGGCGGCAAGGCCGCTCAGCGCCACGCCTTCCAGTCGCGCTCGGTCGCTTCCGCGGCGGCCCGCGCAGCCTCGGCGAGCCACTGTTTCGGGCGCGCGGCGAGATCGGCGCGAACCGAGGCGAGGCAGCCTTCGTCGGCGGCGTGGACGGCGGCGATGTCGCGTCCCATCGCCTTTAGCAGCCGGCGCCGCGCCCGCCCGTCGGCCTCGCCGAGATCGAGCTTGCGGCTGTCGGGCGCGAGCCGGCGCAGGACGGCGCCGCCCTCGAGCCGCAGCCAGGGGTCGGGCGCGCGGTAGCGGCCGAAGGCGAGCGCATAGCCGCCGCCAGGCTCTCCGTCCCTGTCCCAGCAGGACGGGACCACCGCCTTCGCCTCCCGCGCCACCGGCCCGCCGCGCCAGTTCGAAGCGGCGGCGACGAGCCGCAGCCGGCCGAGGCTGCCGACCCCCGCCCGCCGCCGGGCGAAGACGATTCCGATCCCCTTCTCCGGCAGCGCCCCGGCGAGCAGGGACGCGAAGCCCTCGTCGGGCTGCTCGTCCGGCGGGGCGGACAGGAGCTCGTCCCAAAAGGCTTCGCGGTGCCTGCGGTCGGCAGAGACCAGGCCGCGCAGCCACAGCCGGTCGCGCTGCAGCACGAACGGGCGCGGATGTTCGAGGCCGCGCCGATAGCCCTCCACGATCGCCTCGGCGTCCGGCGCCGCCCCGCGCCGATGACCCATCTGGACCAATGAGCTGGCGGCGAGGCGGACGAGGTCGAATGGCCAGGGCGTGCGCGCGCCCTCGTCATAATCGTTGACGCCCCAGACCAGCCGCCCCTCCCGATCGCGCCACAGGCCGAAATTGCCGATATGCGAATCGACGATCGACGCGACGTCCGGCGCGTCGGCAAGGTCGGGGCAGATGTCGCGCGCCGTCTCCGCCCAGCGCCAGCAGGTGCCGCGCAGGAAGCAGAACCGGTCGGCCCGCATCAGCTTGTGCTTGTGGCGAAGATCGGCGGCGACGAAGCGGTCGCCGAGCCGGCGCCGCAGCCAGGTTTCGTAATTCCGGAAGGACGCCCGAATCCCCGTCATCGCCGACTCCCGCGGTGCATGCTCATGCTACTGACAAGGCCGGGCCAAAGCGAATGAATTGGGCCTGCCGGAACGCATGTCCGGACGTCCTCTCCGCGCGCGCCGCACGGATCGGCATTACGGTCTTTGCAACTTTGCTTGTCTGGACCGATAACGGGACGAATTTTTGGAGATCCTCCGCCCCCGATGATGGTTGAAGACGTCGTCCTCCACGCCTGGTTCTGCCGGGAGGTGCTGCCGCTCGAAGGGGCGCTGACGCGTTACATCCAGCGCAATTGGCGGGTGAAGGACGATGTGATCGAGCTGCGCCAGGATGTCTACGAGCGCGCCCTCAACGGCGCACGGACCGGCTTGCCGGCGAACGCGCGGGCGTTCGTCTTCACCGTCGCGCGCAATCACCTGATCAATCAGGCCGTCCGCGCCAAGATCGTCTCGTTCGACCTGGTCGCCGATCTCGAAAGCATCCGCCCGGCCGCCGATCTGTTCGCCACCGAGCGGCATCTCGATGCGCGCGATCAATTGCGCCGCGCCCGCGCCGGCATGGACGCGCTGCCGCCGCGCTGCCGCGAGGTGGTGCGCCTGCGCAAGGTCGAGGGCCTCACCACGCGGGAAGCGGCGGAGCGGCTCGGGGTCGGCACCGACACGATCGAGCGGCAGCTGACGATGGGCATGCGCGCGCTGGTCGACTTCATGCTCGGCGGGACCGGCAAGATGCGGCGGCCGCGCATCGCCCGGCTCCGCCGGAGCGACGAGGCATGAAGACGGCGCGCGACATCGAGCAGCGCGCGGCCTTGTGGCTGGTCCGGCGCGAGGAGCCCGGCTGGTCGCCGGCCGAGCAGGCCGCGCTCGACCAGTGGCTCGAGGAATCCCTGGCGCATAAGGCGGCCTATTGGCGGCTCGATCATGGCTGGCGCGAAGCCGACCGGATCGGCGCGCTCGGACCGGCGGCGCGCGACGACGACATTGCGCCGTCGCGCTTCACCCGCTGGCGGCCCTGGGCGGCGGCCGCGGGGCTGGTCGGCCTGCTGGCCTTCGGGGCGGCCGAGCTGAGCCCGACCGCACCCGAGCCGGTCGCCCATCTGCGCTTCGCGACGGCGGTGGGCGGCCACCGCATCGTGCCCCTGGTCGACGGCAGCAGGATCGAGCTCAACACCGCCACGGCGATGCGCGCCGCGGTCTCCAGCGAGCATCGCGAAGTCTGGCTGGATCGCGGCGAGGCCTATTTCGAGATTGCGCATCTCGAAGGCCGGCCGTTCATCGTCCACGCCGGCAGCCGCACCGTCACCGTGCTCGGCACCAAATTCTCGGTGCGCCGCGACGGCGAGAACGTGACCGTCTCGGTGGTCGAAGGGCGGGTGAAAGTCGACGATGCGCGGCAGCCCGATGCCGTGCCGACCGCGATCCTCACCGCCGGCGACGTCGCGGTCGCGCGCGGCCCGTCGACCCTACTCGCCGCCAAATCGGAAGAGAGCGTCGAATCCACGCTCGCCTGGCGCGGCGGCATGCTCAATTTCGACCGCACGTCGCTGGCCGGCGCGGCGGCGGAGTTCAACCGCTACAATCGCCGGCAGATCGTCATCGCCGATCCCGAAACCGCCAATATCAGGATCGGCGGCACCTTCCAGGCCTCGAACGTCGACACGTTCGTCCGGCTGCTGCGCGACGCCTACGGCCTGCGCATCGATTCCAGCCCCGAGGAAGTGCGGATTTCAAGCTGAGCGACGTTACAGCTTTGCAGCGGACGTTTGTCTTGGACTGCTGAGAAGCGCGAAAATCGCGTCAAGCAGGAGGGGTCAGCATGAACAGGTTATTGGTTGCCGCACTGGCGACGAGCACGTGCATCATCGCCATGGCGACGCCGGCGCAGGCACAATCCACGTCTTTCGAAATTCCCGCGGGCAACCTGGCGACGGCGCTCGACGTTTATGCGCGGCAGTCGGGCCGCCAGGTCCTCTACAGGGCGGACGACGTCAGGAGCGCGCGGTCGCCGGGCGTCCGCGGCGCCATGACGCCGGACGCGGCGCTGGAGGCGATCCTCGCCGGCACCGGCTTCGCGATCCACAGCGACAGCAGCGGCGCCGTCGCCATCGTCCGGGCCGGGACTCCCGCGCCGCGCGTGCATGCGAGCGCGACGCCGAGCGAACCGCAGATCGGGGCCGGGGCCCAGGTGGACGAACCCGCCGCTGCCGCGCCGGCCGCGGTCGAGACGGAGATCACCGTCACCGGCTCACGCATTTCCCGCCGCGATTTCCAGTCCGACAGCCCGATCTCGACCATCAACAGCTCGGTCATCGCCTCCTCGGGCCAGCCCTCGCTCGACCGCGCCATCGGCCAGCTGCCGCAATTCGCCGCCGCCCAGGGCGCCGCCGAAGTCGGCGACGTGCAGGGCGGCATCGGCTTTTCGGGCGGCCAGTCCTATTCCGATCTGCGCGGGCTCGGGCCCAACCGCTCGCTGGTCCTGCTCGACGGCCGGCGGCTGATGCCGTCCAGCCCCGACGGCGCGATCGACCTCAACACGATTCCGACGGCGATGATCGACACGGTCGAGGTCATCACCGGCGGCGCGTCCGCGACCTATGGTTCGGACGCGATCGCGGGCGTGGTCAACTTCAAGCTCAAGCAGAGGTTCAGCGGCATCGAGCTCAACGCCCAGCACGGCGCCACCACCCATGGCGATGGCGAGACCAACCAGGTCAGCGCCATCCTCGGCGCGAATTTCGCCGACAATCGCGGCAACGCCGTCATCGCCTTCGAATATTCCGACCGCGCCCTCGTCGCGGGGGCGGACCGGCCCTTCTTCCGCGATATCCGCCAGCTCGCACGTCCGCCCGAAGGCATTATCGGCGCCGGCAATTACGGCGGCGGCGCGCCGACCATCGCCGCCGTCAACGCGGTGCTGGCCGGCTATCCGGGGACCACGCCGATCGCGGGGACCGGCAACTATCCGGGCGCGATCGGCGTGAACACCGACGGCACCATCTACACCGACCTCGCCGGGTCGAACTGCGTCCAGAATTACCGGGGGCTGGTGCCCGGCGCCGCCCGGGGCCTCAACATCAGCCCCAATTGCCGGCAGGTCCAGGTCGCTTTGGGGCAATATTTCGGCGTCCAGGTCCCGCTCAAGAAATACAATGCCTTCGCGCGGGCCAATTACCAGCTGGCCGACCATATCAACGCCTACGCCCAGTTCAACTTCATGGAATCGAAGGCCGTCGACCAGACCGGCCCGGGCTCGAGCAAGCCCTCGCTGCCGCTGCTCGTGCCGCAGAACAGCCCGTTCGTGACCGGCAATCCCGGCCTGCAGGCGATCCTGTCGTCGATCACGCCGCGGCCGACCGGCAACATCATCGTCACCAAGCTGATGACCGCCTTCGGCAACCGCGTCGAGACGTTCAAATATAACGTCTGGCAGGGCGTGGCCGGGATCAAGGGCGACATCCCCGGCACCCGGATCAACTACGACATTTACGGATCGATCGGCCACAGCCAGTTCATCAGCACCTATGCCGGCGACATCAGCCGCACCGCGATCACCAGCATCCTCAACGGCACCGCCAATTTCACCGGCAATGCCGGCACGTGCAAAGGCTATGCGTGGAATCCGTTCGGCAACAATGCGGTGAGCCCGGGCTGCCTCGAATATACGCTGCGCAACGACCGCAACATCAACACGATGACGCAGAAGGTCGTCGAGGGCACGCTCGAAGGCCCGATCTTCCGGCTGCCCGGCGGCGACCTGCGCTTC
>JAXDOV010000117.1:0-8332 GCA_034668705.1 Sphingomonadales bacterium | reverse complement strand
AAGACCGTCTGCGGCGTCGTCTATCAGGGCTCGACCCGCGCGACCGGCTGCCAGTTCACCTTCACCTGCGACGGCTCGCTCAGGCGGCCGCGCCAGCCTTATGCCTGGGCGCGGGCGCAGAAGATCGCCGCCGCCGCGCTCGCCGGCTCGGTTTTCGATCCCGTCGGCGTCGCCACCCATTATCACACCACCGCCATCCACCCCTGGTGGGCGGACGCCATGGCCAAGGCGGTGACGATCGGCGCCCATATCTTCTATCGCTGGAACGGCGCCTGGGGCGATCCCACTTCCTTCCGGCGGCCCTATGTCGGCGCGGAGGCGATGGCGCGGGGCTATGACGGCGTCGGCGCGAACGGCGCGGCCGATCCCAATGTTCAGATCGTCTCGGGCGTCTCGATCCATCGCGGCATCGAGGCGAGTCCGAGCCTCGCGGCGAGCGACGATTCGGGGGTGCGCGTCCACCGCGCCGGCGGCCGCGCCGCCGCGACCATCGTCACCGCGGCGGCCACAGGCGCTTCGGCGCCCTCTTATGCCGTCGAGGGGGTGCGAATCCATCGCGCCGGCAGCGACGAAGCGCCGGCTGCGCAGCCCGAATCCGGCGGCCCGGTCGCTTCAGCGCCGGTGCGCTGACCTTGGGCCGGGCTCGGTCCCGGTCATTTCGCCAAGGAACAGTCGGAGTCTAGCTGCGGCCGCGGCGCGAAGCCGCGTCCAGGCTCCAGGGGCCCGGCCCGGCGGCGCTCAGATAGAGGAAGACGAAGCAGAAGAGGATCGCCGCATCGCCGCCGTTGAGCGCCGGGAAGGGCGATTTGGGGGCGTGGAACATCCAATAGGCCACCGCCATCTCGCCGGCGAGCAGGAAGGAAGCGGGGCGGGTGAACAGGCCGATCGCCACCAGCAGGCCGCCGACAAGCTCGAGGATCCCGCCGAACCAGAGAAGGGTGAAGGGGCCGATCGGCGGCATGCCGGGGGCCGGCGGCGGAAAGCCGAGCAGCTTCTGCGCGCCATGCTCGAGAAAAATGACGCCGGCGACGATCCTCACCACGCTCAGCAGCACGGGCGTCCACCGCTCCGGCAGTCCCCAGTCACGCATTGCGGACCTCCTTCTCCTCGTCCCCCTTCGCCTATCATGGAAGTCCCGGCCACGGAAGCGATGCCACTGGCCCCGCGCGCTTTTCTGGGGCAGAAAGCGAGCGGACGATGGCCAGCCCGCGCAATCATTACGCCATATTGAACGTCGCGCCGGACGCTGAATCGGTGGTGATCGAGGCCGCCTATCGCGCGCTGATGAAGAAATATCATCCCGACCAGGCGGCGCCGGCGGCGCCGGGAGCGCCGACCGCCGCCGACATCAACAACGCCTTCGCGGTGCTGCGCGACCCGCAGCGGCGGTCGGATTACGACCATCGCGAATGGACGCGGTCGCAGGCGATCCAGCTCGCCCAGTTCCAGCAGGCGCTGCCGCCGCCGGCGCGGGCGTCGAACTTCTTCGGCTGGGGCGGCTGGCTGGTCGCCTTGCTGCTCGCCGGCGCGATCGGCATCATCGCCAGCCAGAGCGGCGGGGTTCCTCCCCTGGTCACGGCGGAGGCTGCCAGGCCCACCGCCCGCGCCGGACCGGATTTGCGCAGCCAGCCCAGCATGGCCGATCCGCCCCCGGCGGCCGAGCTGGCGGAAATCCGCTCCGACTCCCTGATCGGCCGGCCCGCTTATTCCGGCGAGACGCCGGCCGTGCGCCGGCTGAGGATGAGCCGCACCCCGCGGACCCATGTCGGCGTCCGCCGGCAGGCGGGGCGATCGGTCGCGTCGGCCGACAAGGATTTCGTCGAACGCCATGGCGGCATCTACTGAGATGCGGGCCTCACCGCTTCAGCGGCGGGTTCCGCACGGGATCCGGCAGGGCAAAGCCGGCGCCGGCGGCTGGGCCGGATGTTCGCCCAGGGCGCGATCAACCTGCGTCGCGAAATCCTTGTCGGAGCGCCGATAGCCCTTGGCCTCGAGACAGTCATAGGCATGGTAGAGCGCGGCGATCGGGTCCATCCAATATTTATGATTGGCCTGCCTGGTGCAGAGGCCGATATCGGCCTGCTGCTCGGCGAGGGTCTTGGTCGGATTGGTCACCTGGGCCGTGCAGCCGGCAAGCGCGAGGCCGAGGAGCAGGAGGGGCGGCAGCAGCTTCATCGGGTCGTTCCGGGCGGGCCTGTCACCCGCTTGTCGCATTGCCGGCATCGCTGCGCAATGGTCGAGGAACCCAAGGGCGCAGGGCGGCTTGTGAGGACATGATCGGAAGACGGGCGAGACCGGGGCTGCTGGCGCTGGCGCTGCTGACCTCCTGCGCCTCGCGGCCGCCCTGGGCGGACGGGCGCATCGTCTACGAGCCCGCCTCGACCCATCCGGTGCCGCAGGACCTCGCCCGTTTCGAGGACCGGATCCTCGCCTTGCACAATCGCGAGCGGGCGAGGATCGGCGCGCCGCCGCTGAGCTGGGATCCGGCGCTCGCGGCCGCGGCGGCGGGCTACGGCCCCGCTTTGTCGCGTCTCGGCAAGCTCGCCCATTCCGATTATTCCACGCGCCGCGGCCAAGGCGAGAACCTCTTCATGGGAACCCGCGGCGCCTATAGCGTCGAGGAGATGATCGGTGGCTGGGCGGACGAGAAGAGCCTGTTCCGGCCGGGCATCTTCCCGAAGGTCAGCCGCAGCGGCCATGGCGGCGACGTCGGCCATTACACCCAGATGATCTGGCGAAGCACGACCAGCATGGGCTGCGCGCTGCACAGCGACGCCAAATGGGACTTCCTGATCTGCCGCTATTCGCCGCCGGGAAACGTGCTGAAGCATCAGGTGCCCTGAGTCCCTGTTCTTCGGCCGCGGCCTTGCCTATCAAGCCCGAAAAGGGGGGAGCCGCATGGACCTGTTCGCGCGCAAGACGGTGGTGGCCGACGAGGACATGCCGGCCGAGCACCGGCTGAAGCGCAGCCTCGGCTGGCCGCATCTGATCGCGCTCGGCGTGGGCGCGATCGTCGGCACCGGCATCCTCACCCTGACCGGCGTCGGCGCGGCCAAGGCCGGCCCGGCCGTCATCCTCTCCTTCGCCATCGCCGGCCTGATCTGCGCCTGCGCCGCGCTGGCTTATGCCGAGATGGCGACGATGATTCCGGCCTCGGGCAGCGCCTATACCTACACCTATGTCGTGATCGGCGAGCTGATCGCCTGGGTGGTCGGCTGGAGCCTGATCCTCGAATATTCGCTGGTGGTGAGCGCGGTCGCGGTCGGCTGGTCCGGCTATGCGGCGCCCTTGCTGCACGATTCGATCGGCTTCCCGATGGCGCTGGCGCAGGGGCCGGAGCTGGGCGGCATCCTCAACCTGCCGGCGATCTTCATCATCGCCGTGGTCGCCGGGATGCTGATCTACGGCACAAGGGAAAGCGCGACGGTCAACGCCATCCTCGTGCTGGTGAAGATCGTCGCGCTGATCGTCTTCGTCGCGGTCGCGCTTCCCTATTTCAAGGAGGCCAATTTCCACCCGTTCATGCCCTACGGCTTCCCCAAGAGCGGCCCGCCGGGCGCGGAAGTCGGCGTGATGGCGGCGGCGGCGATCATCTTCTTCGCCTTTTACGGCTTCGACGCGATCGCGACGGCCGCGGAGGAGACGAAGAATCCCGGGCGGGACCTGTCGATCGGCATCGTCGGATCGATGGTCGCCTGCGTCCTCATCTACATGGCGGTGGCGGGGACGGCGATCGGCGCCATCGCCTATGGCCGCTTCGCCAACAGCCCCGAGCCGCTCGCCTTGATCCTGCGCGAGATCGGCCGGCCGTGGGTGGCGCGCTATCTCGCCGTCTCCGCGGTGATCGCGCTGCCGACCGTGATCCTCGCCTTCTTCTACGGCCAGAGCCGGATCTTCTTCGTCATGGCGCGGGACCGGCTGCTGCCGCCGGGCCTTGCGCGGGTGTCGAGCCGCGGCACGCCGGTCCGCATCACCCTGTTCACCGCCGTCATCGTCGGCGTGCTGGCGGGGCTCATCCCGCTGTCGGAGCTCGCCGCCCTCGCCAATGCCGGGACGCTCACCGCCTTCATCGCCGTCTGCCTCTGCATGCTGATCATGCGCCGGCGCCGCCCCAATGCGGAGCGGCGGTTCCGGACGCCTCTGGCCTGGCTGATCGGGCCGTTCGGTATCCTCGGCTGCCTCTACCTCTTCTACAGCCTGCCGCGGACGACGCAGATCTACTTCCTCTGCGCCCATGTCGTCGGGCTGATCCTCTATTTCGCCTATGGCTCGCGCCGCAGCGTCGCCGGATCGGAGAATGCAAGATGATCGGCCGTCTCCTCCTCGCCATTCTGCTCGGCCTCGCCGCGCCGGCGGCGGCGCAGATTCCGGCGCCTGCTCCGGCACCCGCACCCGCACCCGCGACCGCGCGCGTGCTGCTCCACACCAGCGCCGGCGACATCCTGGTCGCAGTCGAGACCCAGCGGGCGCCGATCACCGCCGCCAACTTCCTCCATTATGTGGATACGCGGCGGCTGGACGGGACCGAATTCTACCGGGCGATGCACACCGGGCCCGATGCCGGCCTGGTCCAGGGCGGCGTCCGCGACGGGCGCAAGCTGTTCCCGCCGATCGGGCACGAGCCGACCAACCGGACCGGCCTCAGCCATGTCGACGGCGCCTTGTCGGTGCCGCGCTTCGCAGTCGGTTCGGCGCAGGGTGATTTCACGATCATGGTCGGCGACCAGCATTATCTCGACGCCGGCCCCGGATCGGCGGGCGACGGGCTCGGCTATGCCGTGTTCGGCCATGTCGTCGAGGGCATGGACGTGGTCCGCCGCATCCTCGTCGCGCCGACCTCGCCGACCGAAGGGGAGGGGGTGATGCGCGGGCAGATGCTGTCGCCCCGCATCCAGATCATTACCGCCCGGCGCGTCCCCGCGCGCTGATCGTCCGGGGCGAAACCGCCCGCTAATCGGCCGGGGCGAAACCGCCCTTCGCCTCGTCGCAGAGGTGGAGGATGCCGTCCGCGATCGAGAAGAAGGCGCCGTGAAGGGCAAGGCTGCCGCTTTCCTCCCGCTCCCGCACCCAGGGGAAGGTGCGCAGATTGCGCAGCGACACGCGGACGCCCTCCATCTCCATCGCCTGGAAGGCGGCGCGGTCGAGGGCGCGATACTCGGCCCGCACCTTGTCCCGCGCCTCGTCGAGCAGATCGAGCCAATGAGCGATGAAATGGCCTTCCCCGTCCCGCGCCGCCTCGAACTGGCCGGTCAGCGAGGCCGCGCAGCCGCCGCAGAAACCATGGCCCATGACCAGGATCTCCCTCACCTCGAGCTGGGTGACGGCGAATTCGAGCGCGGCGGAGACGCCGTGATAATTGGCGTCCGGCTGATAGGGCGGCACCAGAGCGGCGACGTTGCGGACGACGAACATCTCGCCCGGCCTGGCGTCGAAGATGGCGGCCGGATCGACCCGACTATCGGAGCAGGCGATCACCATCACCTCCGGGCTCTGGCCCTCGGCGAGGTCCGACCAGCGCTCGCGCTCGCGCGCCCAGCCGGTGCGGCGGAAGCGGCGATAGCCTTCGATCAGGGTGGAGAGACGCGGCATGGCTGCGCGCTAGCGGGAGGAGGGGAGGGGTGGCAAGAGCCCGTCCCAGTCGCTATCTGCGCGCCATGACCGAGGCCGCTGCCCCCATCGCCGTCCCGAGCCGTGCCGAAGGGCCCGCCGTCAGACAGCGCAAGCCCGACTGGATTCGGGTCAAGGCGCCGACCAGCGCCGGCTTCGCCGAGACCAGGCGGCTGATGCGCAGCCTCAACCTCGCCACCGTCTGCGAGGAGGCGGCCTGCCCCAATATCGGCGAGTGCTGGACGAAGAAGCACGCGACGGTGATGATCCTCGGCGACACCTGCACCCGCGCCTGCGCCTTCTGCAACGTCAAGACCGGCATGCCGCGCGCGGTCGACCCGCTGGAGCCCGAGCATGTCGCCACCGCCGCCGCCGAGCTCGGCCTCACCCATATCGTCGTCACCTCGGTCGACCGCGACGACCTTCCGGACGGCGGCGCGCGCCAGTTCATCCGGGTGATCGAGGCGCTGCGGCGCAACACCCCCTCGACGACGATCGAGATCCTCACTCCCGATTTCCGCAACAAGCCGGAAGCGGCGGTGGCGGCGATCGTCGCCGCCCGGCCGGACGTCTACAACCACAATCTCGAGACGGTGCCGCGGCTCTATCCGACGATCCGCCCCGGCGCGCGCTATTATGCCTCGCTCCGCCTGCTCGAGAGCGTGAAAAGGCAGGACCCGACCATCTTTACCAAGTCCGGGCTGATGGTCGGCCTGGGCGAGCAGAGACTGGAAGTGCATCAGGTGATGGACGACATGCGCTCGGCCGACGTCGATTTCCTGACCATGGGCCAATATCTCCAGCCGACGCCGCGCCACGCCGGGGTGGAGGAGTTCGTCACCCCCGCCGCCTTCTCGGCTTATGCGGCGATCGCCCGCGCCAAGGGTTTCCTGCTCGTCGCCGCTTCGCCGCTCACCCGCTCGAGCTACCATGCCGGCGACGATTTCGCGAAGATGAAGGCGGCGCGGGAAGCGAAGCTCGCGTCGGCGCGTTAGTCCGTCCATGCCCCGGCACACCGAAACCCGGAACCTGCCCTACGCGCCCGAGCAGGTGTTCGACCTCGTCGCCGACGTCGGCCGCTACCAGGAATTCCTGCCCTGGGTGGCGGCGACCCGCATCCGCTCGAACAGCGAGACGATGATGATCGCCGACCTCGTCGTCGGCTTCGGTGCGCTGAAGGAGACCTTCACCTCGCGCGTCACCAAGGAGCGGCCGGTCCGCATCCATGTCGAATATATCGACGGCCCGCTCAAATATCTGCTCAACAGCTGGAAGTTCCGGCCCGACGGCGAGGGCGGCACCGATATCGATTTCTGCGTCGATTTCGCCTTCAAGTCCCGCATCTTCGAAAGCCTGGCGGGGCAGATGTTCGACCGGGCGCTGCGGCGGATGATCCAGGCCTTCGAGGACCGCGCCCACCAGCTTTACGGCGGGCATCAGCCGGCCGCGGCCGGCTCCGGCATCAGCAGCTCGAGCGCGCAAAGCGCCGCCTGAAGGCGGACGCCGCCGCGGCCGAGGTCGCCGAACGCCTTGGTGTCGGCGAAGATCTCCTTCGGATCCGCGCCGCGGCGGGCGCGGGCGAACACCACGGTCCCGACCGGCTTGCGCGCGCTGCCGCCGTCCGGCCCGGCAATGCCGGTGATGGCGACCGCGGTATCGGCGGTGCTGCGCGCCAGCGCGCCCTGAGCCATCGCCCAGGCGACGGCGATCGAGACGGCGCCGAACGTGTCCACCACCTCCTCGCTGATGCCGAGCATCTCGACCTTCGCCTCGTTCGAATAGGTGACGAAGCTCGCCTCGACCACGTCCGACGAGCCGGCGATCTCGGTCAGGGCGGCGGCGACGAGGCCGCCGGTGCAGCTCTCCGCGGTGACGATTCGACGCCCCGCCGCGCGATTGGCCTCGACCACCTTGCGCGCCGCCTCGACCAGCGCCTCGGGCAGGATATAGTCGCGGGCCTCGCTCATTCGTCCTCCGGAAGCCGGATTGTGGCGATCGCCTGGGCGGCGACGCCTTCGCCGCGCCCGGTAAAGCCCAGTCGCTCGGTGGTGGTCGCCTTGACGCTAATCCTCGCCGCGGGAAGCCGCAACAGCGCGGCGATGCGCTGCCGGATTGCCTCGCGGTGCGGCCCCAGCTTCGGCGCCTCGCAGATCACGGTGGCGTCGACATGGTCGATGCGGCCGCCGCGCGCCTCGATCAGCGCCCGCGCATGCTCGACGAAGAGCGAGGAGGGGGCGCCCCGCCATTGCGGGTCGGAGGGAGGGAAATGGACGCCGATATCGCCCTCGCCGATCGCGCCGAGCAGAGCGTCGGTGATGGCGTGGAGCAGGACGTCGGCGTCGCTATGGCCCTTGAGGCCGCGCAGGTGCGGGATGCGGACGCCGCCAAGCCACAAGGCCTCGCCCTCGCCAAAGGCATGGACGTCGAAGCCGAGGCCGGTGCGGCCGACCAGCCGCGCCGCCAGGGCCTGCTCGGCGCGGACGAAATCCTGCTCGTAGGTGAGCTTCTCCAGCGCCGGATCGCCTTCGACGATCGCCACCTCCAGCCCGGCGGCGCGGGCGATCTGGGCGTCGTCGCTCGCCGGCGGGCCGCGCCAGGCGCGATGGGCGGCGAGGATCGGCGCGAAGCGGAAGGCCTGCGGCGTCTGCACCCGGACCAGCAGGTCGCGGCCCACCGCCTCGCCGAGCGACGATTCCGCGCAAGCGAGCGTGTCGACCACCGGCAG
>JAXDOV010000116.1:0-29552 GCA_034668705.1 Sphingomonadales bacterium | reverse complement strand
AAAATGGCGCGCCCGGAAGGATTCGAACCTCCGGCCCTCAGATTCGTAGTCTGATGCTCTATCCAGCTGAGCTACGGGCGCGCGGAGACGGCGACATAGGGGCTAGGCCGGCGGCACGCAACCCTGTTGCGGGCGGCGGAGGCGGCGCATAGGAGCGGGGAGATGGCCCGGCCGAACCCCCTCCTCCCGCTGCTGGCGGCGCTCGCGGCGCTTGCCGGTTGCGCCGCGCCGGGGCCCTATCCCTCGCTGGCGCCGCGGCCGATCGAGAAGCTGCTGGGCGAGCCGGGGGTGCCGCCGGTCGTCGCTCCCTTGCCCGACGATCCGGCGGTGGCGGCGCGGGTCGCGGCCTTCCTCAACGAGGCGCAGGCGGGCGACCGCGCCTTCCGCGCCGCTTTCCCCGCCGCCGAGACGGCGGTGGCGCGGGCCGGGCCGGTCGGCTCGGACAGCTGGCTTCAGGCGCAGCAGGCCGTCTCCCGCGCCCAGGCGGCGCAGGCGGAGACGGTGCGGGTGCTGGCCGAGCTCGATCGCTATGGGGTCGACCGGGCGCATGCGAGAGCGCTGAGCGCCTCCGACCTGCAGCGGCTGCAGACAGCGACGGCCGAGGTGCAGCGGCGCGTCGATGCCGGGCATGCCGAGATCGTCCGGCTGCAGGCGGCGCTCAGGACGCCCTGATCTGCCCGACGGCCTCGCGGTGGGCACGGCCCAGCTCGACATAAAGGAAGACGCCGGCGAGGTTCATCGCCTGCTCCTCGGGCGAGAGGTCGCGAACATATTTGGCGGGGCGGCCGGCCCAGAGCTGGCCGGCGGGGATGCGCCGCCCGGGGGTGAGCATCGCCCCCGCCGCCAGCATGCCGCCGCTCTCGATCTCGCAGCCGTCCATGACGATCGCGCCGAGGCCGACGAAGCTGCGGTCGTGGAGGATGCAGCCGTGGACCATGGCGAGATGGCCGATCAGCACCTCCTCGCCGATGATCGTCGGCTGGCCGCCCTCGCGGCCGGGATGCGGCGAATCGACGTGGACGACGCTGCCGTCCTGGATGTTGGTCCGGGCGCCGATGCGGATGCGGTTGACGTCGCCGCGCAGCACGCAATTGTACCAGATGCTCGCTTCCGGACCGATCTCGATGTCGCCGATCAGCCGCGCCCCGGGCGCGACGAAGGCGGCCGGATCGACGAGGGGCGCCTTGCCGCCGAACGGGATCAGGCTGGGTCCGGCCATGCTCATCTCCCCCGCACCGACGTCGGCACCCAGTTGCGCCAGTCCTCCAGCAAAGGGAGGATGCTGGCATGGTCGTCGGTCCAGCCGGCGAAGCCCGGCCGGGCCGCGAGCGGCCGCCACAGGAAGCCGTCCGCGCCGCTCGCCTGCTCCAGCCGCTCCAGCGCCTGCGGGTCGCGCGCCATCGCCACCCAGATCGAGCGGGAGAGGTTGTGGACCCTCTCGAACGGCTCCGGCTGGTAACGGTAGATCGCGCCGGTCCAGCCGTCGGCCTGGGCAGCGGCGAGCACCGGCTCGAGGTCGAGATAGCGGTTCGAGATGTGGACCAACAGCAGGCCCTGGGGCGACAGCGCCCGCGCATAGACGGCGAGCGCCTCGCGGGTGAGGAGGTGCATCGGGATCGCATCCGACGAAAAGGCGTCGACGGCGAGCATGTCGAGCGAGCCCGGCGGCTGCCGCGACAGGCTGAGCCGGGCATCGCCGAGGACGATCCGCGCCTGCGGCGCGCAGCTCGGCAGGAAGGTGAAGCGGGTGCGGGCGATGCGGAGGACGACCGGATCGATCTCGAAGATCCGCCAGTCCTCGCCGGGCAGATCGTAGCAGGCGAGCGTGCCGGCGCCGAGGCCGACCACGCCGATACGGGCGGCGGGGCCGTAAAGGACCGGCGCCGAGGCCAGAGCATGGCCGATTCCGGAGCGACGGGCATAATAGGAAGTGGGCTCCAGCGCCTCGCTCGGATCGAGATTCTGGACGCCGTGCAGCGTCGTGCCGTTGGTGAGCTGGCGGGACAGGGGATCGGCGATGTCGCTCACCGTATAGATGCCGAAATAGGAGCGTTCGCGCATGCCGCTGGCGCTCTGGTAGAGCTTCGACCAGCCGCCATAGCTCATCATCAGCGCGGCGAGGCCGAGCATGAACAGGATCGGCCGGCCGACGAAGTGAAGCGCGACGATCGAGATGGCGACGCTGCCGAGCAGGGCCCAGCTGCCGGTGATCCAGCCCATGAACTTCGCGTCGATCAGGAAGGAAAGGGCCAGAGCGAGCAAGGCGAGGGCCCAGAGCAGGGCGTCGGGGAGGCGGTGGGCCCAGGGCACGAACGAGACCTGCGGCACCAGCAAAGCGGCGCCGAGCAGCAGCAGCGGATGCTCATAGGCCCAGTCGAACAGAGTCGGTGCGAGGATCGCGCAGAAGATCCCGCCGAGCATGCCGCCGAACGCCATCGCCAGATAGAAGGAGGTGGACCGGCCGGCCGGCGGGCGCAGCCGGTAGAGGGCGGTGTGGAGCGCCACCGCCACGCTGAACAGCAGGATCAGCCCGATGCTGGCGCTGAACAACGGGATGTTCGAACCTTCGGTGAAGGCGAAGCCGCCGGCGATGAGCAGGATCAGGGGCGCCAGCGCGGTGACGAAATCGGCCGGCGCGCGGCGATCGGCGAAGGCGAGGACGAAGCTCAGCAGATAGAGGCCGAGCGGCACCACCCAGAGCAGGGGCACGGCGACGATGTCGGTGGTGAGATGGGTCGTCGTCGACAGCATCAGCCCCGACGGGATGGCGGCGAGCGCGACCCAGCAGAGGATGCGGCGGAGGGTCGGCGCCTCGCCGGCCGCCGCCGGCGGGGCCTCGATCCGGTCGCGCGGGATGGTGAGCGCGCAGGCCGCGACCAGCAGCACGAGCAGGAAGAAGCCGGCGGTCCAGGCCAGGCTCTGCTGGTGGAGCGACAGGAGCGGCTCGATCAGCAGGGGATAGGAAAGGAGGCCGGCGAAGCTGCCGAGATTGGAGGCGGCGTAGAGCGCCCAGGGCTCGCCGCGGCTGGCCTCCATCGAATACCAGAGCTGCATCAAGGGTGTCTGCGCCGAAATGGCGAAGAAGAGCGGGCCGACCGATCCGGCGAGGAACCAGGGCGCCCAGAAGGCCGGGCTGGCGTCGGCGGGCAGGGTCCAGCCGGTGAGGCCGATCGGCAGCCACAAAGCGGCCAGGGCGAAAACGCCGAGATGGATCCCGGCCTGCAGCCGCGGCCTCAGGCGCGCGAGGAGATGGGCGTAAGCGTAGCCGGCGAGCAAAAGCGCCTGGAACACCAGCATCGCGCTGTTCCACACCGCCGGCGCGCCGCCGAGGCGGGGCAGCGCCATCCGCGCGATCATCGGCTCGGTCAGGAAGAGGAGGAAGGAGCCGGTGACGATGGTGGCGAGGAAGAGCGGCCGCGCGAGGCGCTCCGCCGCCGGGGCCGCGCGCGCTTCGCCGCCGACTCCTCTCACCGGGCGAGCAGCCTTGCCGCCAGCGGCGCGTGATAGGTGAGGATGCCGGAGCAGCCGGCGCGCTTGAACGCCATCAGGGTCTCGAGGACGAGGCCGTCGCGCTCGCCCGCGCCCGCCGCCACGGCCGCCTCGATCATCGCATATTCGCCCGACACCTGATAGGCGAAGACCGGCACTTCGAACCGCTCCTTCACCCGCCGGATGATGTCGAGATAGGGCAGGCCGGGCTTCACCATCACCGTGTCGGCGCCCTCGGCGAGATCGAGCGCGACCTCGCGCAGCGCCTCCTCGGCATTGGCCGGGTCCATCTGGTAGCTCTTCTTGTCGCCCTTCAGGAGGCCGCGCGAGCCGACGGCGTCGCGGAACGGCCCGTAAAAGGCGCTCGCATATTTGGCCGCATAGGCCATGATCTGGACGTTGACCCGGCCTTCCCGCTCGAGCGCCTGGCGGATCGCGCCGACCCGGCCGTCCATCATATCCGAGGGGGCGACGATGTCGGCGCCGGCCTCGGCCTGGACCAGAGCCTGACGGACGAGGATCTCGGACGTGACGTCGTTGAGGACATAGCCTGCCTCGTCGACGATGCCGTCATGGCCGTGGCTGGTATAGGGATCGAGGGCGACGTCGGTGAGGATGCCGACCTCCGGCACCTGCGCCTTGATCTCGCGGATGGCGCGGCAGATGAGGTTGTCGGGGTTCAACGCCTCGCCGGCATCGTCGCTCCTCAGCGCGCGCGGCGTGTTCGGAAAGAGCGCGAGGCACGGAATGCCGAGATCGCGCGCTTCCCGGGCCCGTTCGGCGATGCGGTCGACCGACCAGCGGGAGATTCCGGGAAGGCTGGCGATCGGCTCCTCCGCCCCCTCCCCCTCGGCGATGAACAAGGGCCAGATCAAATCGGCGGGAGTGAGGATGGTCTCGGCGACCAGCGCCCGGCTCCAGGCGGAGGCGCGGGTGCGGCGCAGGCGCGCGGCGGGAAAGGCGGCAAGGCTCATCGCGCGGCTAGTAACGCCCTCGGCGGGCGCTGCAAAGCCGCGAGCGGCCGTGCGTCCTCATCGACCGGGACAACGTTGCTTGAACGAAACATTGATCGATGGCATTCTCGGCCGGTCAAATCGCGTGTCGAGATGAAGCGTGCGTCCGTGCCCTCCGTTCGCAGGAAAGGACAGCCGATGAAGCTGGCCAAATCGATACTGCTCCTGTTGCCCGTGCTGATGGGCGCCGCCGCCGCCCAAGCGGCGCCGCCCAACCCGGTGCTCTACATGACCGGCAACGAATATTATTCGACCGGCGGGAAGAACTGGGTTCGCTACAAATATGACGTGTTCAACAAGGACCAGTATCCGGACGCGATGTTCGCCGCCGCGCCCGCTCTCCCGCCCTGCGGACTCAACCATAACAGCGCGCGCACCTGGGTCGACATCTTCGACCAGCGCGGCAACCGCCTCTACGGCTTCTGCGCGCTCGGCAAGGCGAGCAACATGGGCTCGCTCTGGTTCTCGCTGGAGGAAGGCGTGCTGCCTCCGAGCTATATCTACATCGAGCTGAACGACCGCCAGACCAACACGAAATACAAGTCGAACCTGGCGGATACGACGCTGTAGGGCGCCGCCTCGGCCGGCGGCGCTTCAGCCCGAGGGGTTGAGCCGGCCGCCGGGCTCGCCCGTCGCCTGCGCTTCCTCGATACATTCCTCCGGATCGACCGCCGACCCCAGCATCCGGCCCTTCCGCCAGCCGCCGTGCAGGTAGAAAGCGAGCGCCAGCCCCATATTGGCCAGCGAGCTGACCGGGAAGCTCAGCCACAGGGCGTCGGCCTTCAGCCAGGGATAGGCGCCGATCGCGAAGCCGAGCCGGACCGGATAGAGGCCGATGAACAGGATGACGAGCGGCCCGATCACGGCGCCGTTCGCCCGCACCGTGCCGAACAGGACGAGGGTCACTCCGAACAGGAGGAAGCTCCAGGTGGCGAGGAGCTGGATGTGCCGGGCGATCGGCAGAGCCGGGCTGTGACTGCCGAGGAACAAAGCGAGCGCCGGGCGGTCGGCCACCGCCAGCAGCACGACCAGCATGCCGGTGATCAGCAGCGCGAAGGCGATGCCCGAACCGGTGATCGCGCTCACCCGCTCCCATTTGCCGGCGCCGATATTCTGGGCGACCATCGCGCTCACCGCCGCGCCGAGCGCCATCGCCGGCATCTGCAAATAGGTCCAGAGCTGCATCGCGACGCCGAAGGCGGCGGCGGTCTGCACCCCTTCGCGGTTGACCAGGCCGATCAGCGCCAGCGCCGAGGAGGAGATGACGATCATCTGCAGCCCCATCGGCAGGCCCTTGCGGACGATGATCCTGAGCAAGGCCGGATCGGGCCGCAGATAGCGCCATTCCGCGCCGCGCAGCCGCAGCGGCAGGTCGCGCGCATAGATGTAGCCGAGGAGACCGACCAAGCCGACATAATTGGCGATGACGGTGGCGGTCGCCGAGCCGGCGATGCCGAGCCGCGGCGCCGGCCCCAGGCCGAGGATGAAGACCGGGTTGAGGCCGCTGTCGAGCACCACCGCCAGCATCATGAACCAGAGCGGCGTCATCGCGTCGCCGCTGCCGCGCAGGGTCATGGTCAGCATGATCAGGATCATGATGCCCGGCATGGCGATGAAGATGACCCGCAGATAGGCGAGCGCGAACGGATAGGCGCCCGCGGGGGTCGCCAGCAAATGGAGCAAAGCCGGTGTGAAGATCCAGCCGATCAGGCCGATGGCGAAGGAGATGAAGACGAAGGCGCCGATCGCCGTGCCGAGCACGCGGCGGGCGCCGTCCACGTCGCGCCGGCCGAAAGCCTGGGCGATCAGGATCGTCGCCGCCATGCCGAAGCCGAAGACGAAGGCCATCAGCAGGAACATGACGATATTGGCATTGGACGTGGCCGCGAGCGCGTTCTCGCCGAGGAAACGGCCGACCCAGATCGCGTTGATCGAGCCGTTCAGCGACTGGAGGATGGACGAGCCGAGCGTCGGCAGCGCGAAGGCGAGCAGGGTGCGGGCGATGGGGCCGGAGGTAAGGTCGCGCTGGCCGGGGCGTCCGCTCGGCGGTCCGCGACGCTGTGCTGCCTGATCTGCCATCGGCCTACTCCCTCACCGTCATTCCGGCGAAAGCCGGAACCCATGAATACCCCAGCATTTCATCCGGTGCCGCACCGGTTCATGGATCCCGGATCAAGTCGGGATGACGGCTTTATCCTAAACGTGCCAGCGCCGCGCGGTACCGCTCGGCCTCGGACGCCCGCTCCGCATGGTCGGCCCGCGCCTTCTCCACCGCCTCGGGCTTGGCCCGCTCGACGAAGCTCGGATTGGCGAGACGCGCCGCAAGCGCATCCCGCTCCTTCTCCGCGGCCTCGATCGCCTTGAGGAGGCGCGAGCGCTCGGCCTCGACGTCGATCACGCCTTCCAGCGGCAAGACGTAGGTCGCCTCGTCCACCACCACCTGCGCCGCGCCGCCGGTCGCATCTCCTTCCCCAAAAGTGACGCGCGCGAGACGCTCGACCGCCGCCCGGTTCCGCTCCAACCGCGCCCGGGTCGGCGCCGCCGCGTCGCGGACGTGCAGCGGCAGCCGCGCCCCCGGCGGCAGGTTGAGCTCGGAGCGGGCGCCGCGGATACCGTTGACGAGGCGGATCAGCCAGTCGATCTCAACCCCCGCCTCCGGATCGAGCGCCCGCGCATCCGGCATCGGCCATTGGGCGACGATCAGGGGATAAGGCCGCGCATTGGCGCTCCACAATTCCTCGGTGATGAACGGCATGAACGGGTGGAGCATGACCAGGATCTGATCGAGTACCCAGGCCGCGACCGCGCGGGTTTCTCCCCCCTCCCGCTCGCGGGATGAGTTGGGGTGGGGCTGTGCATCTCCAGCACCGGTGCGAGTCTCGCCCGACTCCCCCACCCCTTGCCCCTCCCCTGAAGGGGAGGGGTTGAGCACCGGCTTGATCAGCTCGAGATACCAGTCGCAGAAGCTGTCCCAGACGAAATGGTAGATCGCGTTGGCGCTCTCGTCGTAGCGCAGTTCGGCGAGGCTGAGGTCGAGCGCCTGGACGGTCTTCACCGTCTCGCCGAGGATCCATTTGTTGACCGGCAGCGTAGCCGGAGGCGGCTCCAGCGAGGCCGAGGCGCCGATGCCGTTCGCCTGGCAGAAGCGGGCGGCGTTCCACAATTTGGTCGCGAAGTTGCGATAGCCCTCGACCCTCTTCTCATCCAATTTGATGTCGCGGCCCTGGCTCTCCATCGCGGCGAGGGTGAAGCGCAAAGCATCGGCGCCGTAGCGGTCGACGAGGCCGAGGGGGTCGACCGTATTGCCCTTCGACTTCGACATCTTCTGGCCCTTGGCGTCGCGCACCAGGCCGTGGAGGTAGAGGGTCTTCCAGGGCTTCTCGCCCATGAAGTGGAGGCCCTGCATCGCCATCCGGGCGTCCCAGAAGAAGATGATGTCGAAGCCCGAAATGAGCACGTCGTTCGGATAATGCCGCTTCAGCGTCTCGGTCTGCTCCGGCCAGCCGAGCGTCGCGAACGGCCAGAGAGCCGAGGAGAACCAGGTGTCGAGCACGTCGGGATCGCGGCGGAGCCCGACGCCCTCGCCCGCTTCGGCCTGCGCCTCGGCTTCGGTCTCGGCGACATAGGCATTGCCGCGATCGTCGTACCAGGCCGGGATCTGGTGCCCCCACCAGAGCTGGCGCGAGACGCACCAGGGCTGGATATTCTCCAGCCAGTTGAACCAGGTCTTCTCCCAGGTCTTCGGCACGATCCTGATGTCGCCGGTCCGCACCGCCTCGATCGCCGGCCTGGCCAGGGTCGCCGCGTCGACATACCATTGGTCGGTCAGCCAGGGCTCGATCACCACGCCCGAACGATCGCCATAAGGGATCTGGATCACCCGGTCCTCGACCTGTTCGACCAGCCCTTCCGCCTCCAGCATCTCGACCACGCGCTTGCGCGCCTCGAAGCGGTCGAGGCCGATCAGCGCTTCGGGGATCAGCCCGTCCCGGGTCTGGACGACCCGGCCTCCGGCATCGAGCATGTTGAGCATGTCCGCGGCCCGCCAGCCGGCCCGCCTGCCCACCTCGAAATCGTTGAAATCGTGGCCGGGCGTGATCTTGACCGCGCCGGAGCCGAGTGCCGGATCGGCATGCTCGTCGGCGATGAGCGGGATCGACCGGCCGGTGAGCGGATGGCGCAGCATCTTCCCCACCGATGCGGCATAGCGCTCGTCGGTGGGGTGCACCGCCACCGCCATGTCGGCGAGCATCGTCTCCGGCCGGGTGGTGGCGACGTGGATGAAGCCGCTCCCATCCTCGAACGGGTATTTGAGGTGCCAGAACTTGCCCTGCACCTCCTTCGTCTCGACCTCGAGGTCGGAGATGGCGGTGCCGAATTTCGGGTCCCAATTGACCAGGCGCTTGTCGCGGTAGAGCAAATTCTCGCGGTAGAGCTGGACGAACACCTTCGTCACCGCGGCCGAGAAGCCCGGATCCATGGTGAAGCGCTCATTCTCCCAGTCGCAGGAGGCGCCGAGGCGGCGGAGCTGGCGGGTGATGGCGCCGCCGGAAGTCGCCTTCCAGTCCCAGACGATGTCGAGGAACTTCTCCCGCCCGAGCTCCTGGCGGGTCAGCCCCTGGCCGGCGATGGTCCGCTCGACCACCATCTGGGTGGCGATGCCGGCATGATCGGTGCCGACCACCCACAGCGAATCCTTGCCCTGCAGCCGGGCGTGGCGGACGAGCACGTCCTGGAGGGTGATGTCGAGCGCGTGGCCGATATGGAGCGAGCCGGTGACGTTGGGCGGCGGGATGACGATGGTGAACGGCTCCGCCTCCGGCCGGTCGGGGCGGAACAGACCCTCGCCCTCCCAGCGCGCATACCAGCGCGCCTCGATGTCGGCGGGGTCGAAGGTCTTGGGCAGCTCAGCCATGCGGCGGCGCTTAGACGATAGCCGCGCGGCGGGGGAAGCCCTATCAGCGGCCCGAGGCCGCACCGCCTCCCTTGGTCCAGCGATCGAGCCAGGCGAAGACCTCGCCATACCATTGGATGCTGTTGCGCGGCTTCAGCACCCAGTGATTCTCGTCCGGAAAGATCAGCAGCCGGGAGGGAAGGTTGCGCCGCTGGAGCGCGGTGAAGGCGGCGAGGCCCTGGGTATAGGGAATGCGGAAATCCTGCTCGCCATGGATCACCAGCATCGGCGTCCGCCAGCGGTCGACGAAGTTGACCGGATTCCATTTCTCATATTCGGCCGCCTGCTCGACATAGGGGCCGCCATGCTCCCATTCGTCGAACCATAATTCCTCGGTCTCATAGGCCATGGCGCGGGCGTCGAAGACGCCGTCATGCTGGACGAGGCACTTGAACCGGTCGGGCCAATTGCCCTCGATCCAGTTCATCATATAGCCGCCGTAGCTGCCGCCAAGCGCGCAGGCATTGTCGATGTCGAGCTGGGGATCGAGCGCCGCCGCCGCGGGAAGGCCGAGCTTCAGATCCTGGAGCGGCTTGCCGCCCCAATCGCGGTTGATGCTGTCGGTGAAGGCCTGGCCGTAGCCGGTCGAACCGTGGAAATCCACGGTCACGACGCCATAGCCGGGAGCGGCGAACAGCTTCGGGTTCCAGCGGAACGACCAGGCATTGCCGAACGAGCCCTGCGGCCCGCCATGGACGAGCAAGGCGACCGGCAGCCGGCCGGTGGCGCCCTGGCGCTTGACGATCTGGCCCCAGACCGGATCGCCGTCGGCGCCGGCGAAGCGGAACCGGCGGACGGTGACGGGATCGATCGCCGCGAGCCGGTCGGCATTGACGGCGGTGAGCTGCGTCGTCCGGCCCTTGCCGTCGAGCCGATAGAGGTCGTCGGGCGCCTGCAGGCTGTTCATCGTGTAGAGGATCGTGCCCTCCGGCAGCGGCGCGACATGGCTTACCGTGCCCTCCCCGGTCAGCCGGGTCACCTTGCCGCCGGGGACGTCGATGCGGAACAGCGGTTCGTCGAGCGTGTCGGCGGCGGTGACGAGCAGGCTCCTGCCGTCCGCCGCCCAGGCGATCGAGGCGACGGACCGGTCCCAGCCCGGCGCGAGCGGGCGGGTCTCCCCGGTGGCGAGGTTGCGCAGCCGCAGCTCGAGCCGGTCGGCTTCATAGCCGGGCCGCCGCATCGCCGCATAAGCCAGCCACTTGCCGTCCCGCGAGACCGCCGGCGAGGCGTCGGTCGCCGGGTTGGCGGCGGTGAGGTTGACCGGGGCGCCGCCATCGGCGGCGGCGGCGAAGATGTCGAGATTGGTCGACAGCGGCTCGATCCGCCCCGCCTCGCGCAAGGTGAAGAATAACGTCCTGCCGTCGGCGCTCCAGGCCAGCTCCTCGGCGCCGCCGAACGGCTTGCTCGGCGCGTCGCCGATCAATTGCGTCGCCACCGGCACGCCGGCGCCGGTCGGCTTGCCCTCGGCGAGCGGCAGGATGAAGATCCGCGAGCGCACGTCCGGCTGCGCCCAGGCATCCCAGTGGCGGACGAACAATTGCTGATAGGTGCGGCCGCTGCCGCCCGGCGCCGGATCGGCCTTGTCCTCCGCCTTGCAATCGAAATCGGTGCAGTCGAGGCGGCGGTCGCCCCAGATGGCGATGCGGTCGCCGGCCGGGGCGAGGAGGAAGCCGGCGACGTCGGTCGCGAAGCCGGTCAGGCGCTCGGGCGCGCCGCCGGCCAGACCGACCCGCCAGAGCTGGTCGCTGCCGGAGGCGTTGCTCAGATAATAGAGCCACTTGCCGTCGCGGGAGAAAGCCGGATCGTGCTCGCTCTTCTCCGCCGCCGGGACCGCGACCCGGACCGGCTCCGCGCCCTTGGCGCGCAGGTCGAGCAGCCAGAGGTGGTTGCGGCCCTTATTGGCGGCGAGATCGGTCTCGCGCAGCGGATAGGCGACCCATCGCCCGTCCGGCGAGGCGGCCGGTGCGCCGATCCGGCGCATCGTCGCGAGGTCGGTCGCGGTCATCGGGCGGGCGAGGGCCACGGCCGGGAGCAAGGCGGCGAGAGCGGCGGCGGCGAGCAGGAGCTTGTTCATGCGGGCGTCGCTAGCACCCTGCGGGTGGGCGGCGCAATTCGTGCCTTGGCGCCGTCCGGCGGCGCGGTCGGTTCAGAGGCTCTTGCCGGTGATGCGGGCGACCTCGCGCGCGACGAGCTGCTCGACGATCTCGGGAAGATGGGCGTCGAGCCATTCCTTCAGCATCGGCTTCAGCATCTCGCGCACAACCGCTTCGAGCGGGCCGTCGCCGAGGGAGACGGGAGCCGCTTCGCTCCGCTCCCGCAGCGCCGACAAAGCCGCGAGCGACTGGCGGCTGGCCGCGGCGGCGCCGTCCGAGACCAATGGCGTCGCCGGCTCGGCGATCGGATCGCTGAGCTCGAGCACGTCCTCTTCGAGCGGCGGCGCCTCGGCCGGGCGCGAGCCGCGGGCGGGACGGGCGGCGGCGCGGCCGTCCTCGGCGATGACGCGCTTGATGGAAGCGAGGATCTCTTCCATCGACGGTTCCTGATTCAGCTCGGCCATGACCGGCGCTTATCGCTCAAGCCGCAAAAACTGTCACGGCCTTGTTTGGGGCCTCTCGCCCGGTGCCGGCGCGCCGGCCGGGGCGGTGCGGGTCGAGACCGGTTTCGGCGCCGGATCCTGCGCCCAGTCATTGGCATTGTGCGCCACGCGCCCGTAATGGACCAGCGGATCGTAGAGGGCGCCGCCGTCGAGGTTCAGGCTGCGCGCCTCCGCCTCGCCCATCGCGTTGAGCAGCGAGAAGCCGGCGACATAGGCGTCGCGGCGGGCGGTGACGAGCGCGACCTGGCTGTTGAGCAATTCCTGCTCGGCGTTGAGCACGTCGAGGACGGTGCGGGTGCCGACCGACTGCTCGGCGCGGGCGCCTTCGAGCGCGAGGGTGTTGGCGGAGACGGCGACCTGGTTGGCGGCGATCGCCTGCTGCGCCGCCTGATAGGAAGCGAAAGCGGAGAGGGTGTTGGCGACGACCAGGCGCTCGATCTGCACGCCCTGCTCGAGCAGCTGGCCCTGGATCGACTGGGCCTGGCGGACCTGGGCGCCGACGAGGCCGCCCTGATAGATCGGGATTCGCGCCTGCACGCCGATGCCGGTGGCGGTGACGTTGTTCGGCGCCAGCGGCGAGCCGAATTGCTGCGCGGCGCTGCCGAGATAATTGGTCTCGCGGCCGGAGCCGATCGCGGAGACGGTCGGCAGCCGGCCGGCGCGGGCGACCGAGACGTCGAGGCCGGCGGCGCGCACCTGGGCGCTGATCGCGACCAGATCGGGATTGTTGTTGAGCGCGAGGTCGACCGCCTCGTCCGGCGTCTTCGGCAAGGGCGGCAGCGGGTCGGGCGGATCGAGATCGCCGGGCAGGCTGCCGATCACGCGCCGGTAATTCTCCTCGCTGGACCGCAGCCGGCCCTGGACGGTGGCGAGCGTCGAGCGGGCGAGCGCCAGCCGCGCCTCCGACTGGGCGACGTCGGTGCGGGTGAGGTCGCCGACCTCGAACCGGTCCTTGGTCGCCTGCAAATTGGTCTGAAGGACCCGGACCTCATTCTCGTTGAGGGTGACGATGGTGCGGTCGCGGATGACGTCCATATAGGTGCCGACCGCCTCGGTGAAGACGTCGCCCTCGGTGGCGCGCAGAAAGGCGCGGCCGGCGGCGACGCGCTCATTGGCGGCGCGGATCGAATTGCGGACGCGGCCGCCGGTGAACAAAGGATAGGAGACGTCGACGCCGGCGCTGAAGTTGCGGCCGTTGCCGCCGCCGGTGCGGGTGAGATCCTGGTTGACGCCGGCGGTGCCGGAGACCTGCGGCCGCCCCAGCGCCCGCGCGATCGCCACCGATTCGTCGAGCGTGCGGACGCCCGCCCTTTGCGCGTTGATCGTCGGATTGGACTGATAGGTCTCGACCAGGGCGCCGCGCAGATTCTCGGCGCTCGCCGTCCCGCTGCCGGCAAGCAACGCCGCGACTCCCACCACGTTCAGCAACCCACCCCGCATGAAACCCGCTCCGATCCTCAAAAAACAAACGCCCGAGGCTTCGCGAAGCCCGGAAGCAAAGCCGCTTCCGCGTCGGCGAAGGCCGCCATGGCGAACCCCTCCCCCGCCTTGCGGCCGATGGCGAGCCGCGTCACCCCCTGCTCGACAATTGCGGCGGCAAGACGGCCGCCGTCCCCGAGCTGGCGGATCAGCGCCTCCGGCACGAATTCGACCGCCCCGTCGATCAGGACGAGATCGTAGGGCGCGCCCTTCGCCCAGCCTTTGGCCAGCGGCCCCACGACCAGCCGGACGGCGGTGCCGGCGAGCGCCGCCTTCGCCCGAGCGGCGAGCTCGGTATCCTCCTCGACCGCGACCAGGGGCCCGACCAGGCGCTCCAGCACCGCCGCCGCATAGCCGGTGGCGGCGCCGATCAGCAAAACCCGATCGCCCTCTCGCGGCGCGGCCTGGGTGAGGAGCCGGCCGAGCGCCATCGGCGGATTGAGGTCGCGCCCCGGCTTCAGCGGCACCAGGGCATCGGCATAAGCGAGCGGCAGCCGGTCGCGCGGCACGAAATCCTCGCGCGCCACCTCGCCCATCGCCGCCAGCACGCGCGGATCGTTGGTGCCCGTCGTGCGCAGCTGGCTCGCGATCATCGCGCGGCGCATATGCTCGAAATTCTGCTCGGTCATCGAGGTCTCAATCGCACAACTGTCTTACTGATGCAATACACCAGAATGGCTCCAGCGGCTTTTATCGGCAAGGCGGGGAGAGGCCAAGCAGATAGTCCGCCCGGCCGGCGGAGCAAGAGGCGTGCCATCGCTTACGAGGCTGACGGACCGGCCAAGGGCCCGCGCAACGTCCGTTTCCGGACACTCGACCGTCCGCTTGCGGACAAGTTTCGCACCGTTGCGAAACCGAACGGGCCGCCGGCCGGCGCGGTTGACATTGTCGGCCGAGGCCCGCATTTCCGCCGCCTCGGCCCGATGGCGGAGTGGTTACGCAGAGGACTGCAAATCCTTGCACGCCGGTTCGATTCCGGCTCGGGCCTCCACACACTTAAGCTGCTTCCCCTCGGCAAATGTCTGCCGGCTTGAGCGCGGCCTTCCGATAATCAGGGGGGTGCCGTCAGATCCTCTGCCGCCACGATCTGCCATTTCCCATTCCGGCGCAGCCACGTGTCCGTCCATACAAAGCGACCGTGCTTCGGCTCCCCGGTTCGGCGCTCCCAGGTTTCGCTCCCTTGGGCTATCGCCATGTTGCCGTAGAAACGCACCTGCACATCATTCAGGTGATTGGAGAGAAAATACTTCGGGGCGCTGCGCGTTTCCTCCACCATCTGAGCCTTCCGGTAGAATCGGCCCTTGGGATCAACCCCCACGAAGTCCTCGGCGAGGATGCGCTGGACTACGCTCGCGTCACCGGACGCCACCGACTCCGCCCATTGTTTCTCCGATAATCGTATGAACTGCTCCGCAGCCGCATTGCCGCTTTGGGAGGCGGCCGGCGCAGGAGCGAGTGCTGCTGAGGCAAGCGCGCAGACAGCTATCAGTGCGGAATGCGCTTTCATGTGACCCTCCAGTCGCGGCATTCTGCCCCACGCCGGGAATGATCGCAATCGTGAGCAGGTCAATGGACCAAACTACCGCCGCCGCCGCAGGCCTCAAATGGTGGATCACGTCCCCGAGCTTCCGCCGGTCGACCGCTTGGCCGCAGCCGGAGCAGACCGAGAAATGTTCGGTCTCGTCCGCCACGTCGAGGCCGACTGCAGGCAGAAGCGTTCAGGCTTTCGGTCGAGGTCCATTCGCTCATCCGATCTGGAAGAACCGCACGTAGCCCCACAACGCAGATTCGATCGCCAACAGCATCGCGAACATAAAGGCCCAAGCCATAGCGACCTGAGCGCGTCGTCCTTCAATTAGGTAGTCCTCCATCCGATCGTCGGTGAAGATCCCGCCCGCGCTGGTAGCCACCGCCACAGGAATGACGTGGACCCACGACACCCTCTCCGACGCCATGATCACCGGGGCGGCGAAGATCGCTACGCAGCACAGGCACCGGATTATGATCAGGAACATCAAATCCTGCCTCAGGAGCGGGACGGGTGGAAATCGCGGTTAGAACGGCGATTCTCCTCTATCCGCCGGCACATCGTGCCAGCACCTTGCGGCATGATCAAACGATGGCGGCGCATGATGGGCTGTCATTGGGCTATTACGGATGCTTCACGATCGGCGCCTCTTCTGGCGCCGGCGCGAGCGCACGGACGCAGCTGCGACTGCTCTTTCAGCCGGTATGGAGCGAGGGCACGCAGATCCCTCGACGACTGCTCTATCCGTCAAGACCGATGTCGGTTGGCCGAGGCGGCCGGTCGGCGCCACCATGATAGGGTCGAGTTGTGGCTCAGCGGGCCCTGCTTCACGAGCCCGCGAGATAGGCCCCCAGGCGGAGGATATCGGCGAAGATGCCGCCGGCGGTGACCTGCGGCCCGGCGCCGGGCCCCTGCACGATCAGCGGGTTGGGCGTGTAGCGCTCCGTCTCGAACTGGACGAGGTTGTCGGTCGACCGCAGCCGCGTCAACGCGTGCGTGGCCGGAAGCGATTGCAGGCTGACGCTGGCTTTCCCGTCGCTGTCGATCGAGCCGACGAACCGCAGATGCTCGCCTTTGGCTCGGGCCTGCTCGAACAGAGTGGTGATCACCTGGTCGTGCTCGCCCAGGCGCTCGAGGAATTCCTCGACCGTTCCCTCCTCGAGCCCGGCGGGGATGAGCCCGTGCAGGTCGACATCGGCGAGCTCGGTCCTCAGACCCATCTCGCGGGCCAGGATGACGACCTTGCGGGCGACGTCCAGCCCCGAAAGGTCGTCCCGCGGATCGGGCTCGGTGAAGCCCTTCCGCCGCGCCTCGGCGACGACGTCGGAGAAGGGCCGGCTGCCGTCGAACGAATTGAACAGGTAGGACAGGGTGCCGGACAGGACCCCTTCGACGCGCGCCACCTGATCGCCCGTCTGGGTGAGATCGCGGAGGGTCTGCAGGATCGGCAGCCCCGCGCCCACCGTCGTCTCGTAAAGATAATGGGCGCTGCCCTCGCGGACCGCGCGCCGCAGCTGCTCGTAATAAGCGAAATCCGCCGAGCCGGCTTTCTTGTTCGGCGTGACGATGTGGATGCCGCGGTCGAGCCAGTGCACGTAACGCCGCGCAAGATCCTCGCTCGAGGTGCAATCGATGACCACCGCATGCGGCAGGGAATCGGTCTGGACGTGGGCCAGGAATGCTTCGAGCTCGAAGGGTTCGGATCCGCCCAGCCGGTCGCGCCAGCCCTCGAGATCCACCCGCCGGTCCGCCAGGTGCATGGTCCGCGAATTGGCGATCGCCCGGATGCGGAGATCGATGCCGAGCTCCTCCCGGATCGCGGCAACGCGGGCGCCGAGCTGGTCGAGCAATGCGCTCCCGACCGTGCCGACGCCGAGCACCCCGATGGAGAGGCTTTGCGCCGAGAGATAGAGGCCGGAATGCGCGGCCCTCAGCGCGCGAACGCTGTCCGGCCGCTCGACCACGACCGAGATGTTCCGTTCGGAAGACCCCTGGGCGATGGCGCGGATATTGACCCCCGCCCTTCCCAGGGCGCCGAAGAAGCGGGCGGCGACGCCCGGATGCCCCGCCATGCCGTCGCCCACGAGAGCCAGCAAAGTGCAATCGGGATCGACTTCGACCGTCTGGATCCGGCCCTGGTGGCGCTCCGCGTAAAAAGTCCGCTCGATCACCGTCCTGGTGCGGGCCGCGTCGGCCTGCGGCACGACGATGCAGATCGAATGCTGGGAGCTCCCCTGCGAGACCATCAGGGTGGTGATCCCGGCTTCGCGAAGGGCGGTGAACAGGCGGTCGGTCATGTCGGGAACCGCGACCAGGCCGGTGCCTTCGAGGTTGACCAGGGCGACCGCCTCGACGGTGGACAGGCCCTTCACCATCTGCTTCGAGCCGGAGACGTGGATCCGCGTTCCCGCGCCCTCGGGATCGAAGGTGTTGCGGATCCGGACCGGGATCGAGCGCTCCACCGCCGGCCCCATGGTGGCCGGATGAAGGATCTTCGCGCCGAAATAGGCGAGCTCGCTGGCCTCGTGATAGGAGATGGCTTCGAGCAGGACGGCGTCGGGCACGAAGCGCGGGTCGGCGCTCATCACGCCGTCGACGTCGCTCCAGATGTTGATTTCATCGGCCTCGAGCAAAGCCGCGAAGATCGCGGCGGAATAGTCGCTGCCGTTGCGGCCGAGGGTCGCCGGCACGCCCTCGCCGGTCTCGGCGACATAGCCGGTGACGACCAGAGGGTCCGGCCGCGGCACATGCTTGGCCTCCCAGGCGGCGAGGCGCTTGCCGGTTTCCGTCCAGTCGACCTCGGGAACCGAGGCGGCGGGCTGCACCACCAGCACGTCGCGGGCATTGAGCCAGTCGGCGGCCGCGCCTCTCGCCCGCAGCAGGCCGGAGAACAACTGGGCCGACCAGATCTCGCCATAGCCGGTGACCATGTCGAACGTGCCGCGGCTCGCGTCGCGCAGGATCCAGGCGGCGCGGAGCACGTCGTGCAGGTCCTGGAAGTCGCGCTCGAAGATCCGGACCAGGGGCGCCGCCGCCTGCGGCCCGAACAGGGCTTCGGCGGTGGCGGTGTGCCGGGCGCGCAGAGCGACCAGCCGCTCGCGATAGGAATCGTCGCGCGCGGAAGCGGCCTCGACGATCGCGGCGAGATCGTTGGTGACGCCACCCATCGCGGAGACCACCGCCGCCGTCGGCCCGGCCGAGGCGAGGACGATCTCCCCGACGCGATGGAACGCCGCCGCATCGGTGAGGCTGCTTCCGCCGAATTTGTGAATGATCAACTCTGCCGCCTCCGGATCAGGTCTTGGTTCGGCTCGCGGCGGAATGGGGACAGACCGGACTCGGGAACCTGCTCACCGCCTAGCCGCCTTCTTACCCGCGCAGTAGGGGGAATAGGCGGATCCTCGCCTCAAGTGCCCAGGGTCCGGACCCTAGCGCACCGGACGAGGCTGTCCGAATCGCTCGAATATGTCAGTGACGCCATTGGCGGGATCTCACCGGTTTCGCTTCGCTCAGCCCGAATCGAGGACGTAACCGAGGCGGCGCACCGTCCGGATGACCGGGCCGCCCGCACCCAGCTTCTTGCGAAGGCGGCCGACATAAAGCTCGACGGCATTGGGAGCGACCGCGTCGTCGGAGCCGAAAATCTCCCTTGCGAGCATTTCCTTCGAAACGATGCTGCCGGCTTTCGCTGCCAGCCGCTCGAGCAGGCTCCATTCCCGGCGACGCAATTCGAGCCGCCGGCCGTTGATGCTCGCAATGGCCCGGCTCCGATCGATGACGAGGCTGCCGATGCGGATGACCGGACCGAATGCGCCCTGCGACCGGCGCAGCAGCGCGCGAATCCGCGCCTGGAGCTCGCGCGTTTCGAACGGCTTCGGCAGATAGTCGTCGGCCCCGAGATCGAGGCCCTTCATGCCGTCATCCGGGGCGTCGCGGGCGGTGAGGATGACGATCGGGGTCGCGATCCCCCGGCGCCGCAGCCCGCGCAAGAGGCCGAAGCCGGACCTGCTCGCGAGGCCCAGATCGAGCAGGATCAGGGCATGAGGCGAGGCGAGCGCCGCCGCGACGGCCCGCTCGCCGGAATCCGCACGATCCAGCTCATATCCGCTCGCGGCGAGCTCGGCCCGCAGTCGTTCCAGAAGGGCCGGATCGTCTCCGACGAGCAACAGGCGCGCCAAAGGAGCTTTCTCGTCCGTCAATGCGGGCGGAGCGCGGCGCGTCATGCATCGATCAGATAGCCTGAGCCGCGGACGGTCTTGATGATGTCCCTGTCGCAACCGGCATTCAGCTTGGAGCGGAGCCGGCTGATATGGGTATCGACGATATTGGTCCTGGGATCGAAGTGGAATTCCCACACCCGTTCCAGCAGCATCGTGCGGGTCACGAGGCGTCCGGTGTTGCGCATCAGCTCTTCGAGAAGTCTGAATTCGCGGGGCTGAAGCGCGATTGGCCGGCCGGCCCGCCTCACTTCCCGCTTGAGCAGGTTCATCTCCAGATCGGCCGCGCTCAATGTCGTCTTTGCGGCGGCAGTCGCGCGGCGCCGCACAAGGGCGTTCAAGCGGGCGTGGAGCTCGGAGAATGCGAACGGCTTGACGAGATAGTCGTCGGCGCCGGCATCGAGTCCATCGACCCGGTCCTGCACGCGCGCCAATCCGGTGACCATCAGGACGGGCGTATCGATGCCCGCGTAACGCATGAAGCGCAGCACGGTCATGCCGTCCATTCCCTGCAGCATCCGATCGATGACGACCACGTCGAACGACCTGTCCGCCGCAGCGGATATGGCCTCGCGCCCGTCCGCCACGACGCGAACCGAGTGGTCCCTGGCGCGCAGGCCGTCAGCCACGACGGTTGCAATCTCGCTGTCATCCTCCAGCAGCAGCACGTTCAAGGGAGTGTCTCCATTCGCGACAGGCCGGGACGAGCCCCAGGCCCATCGGGCCACTGCCCGTTCAGCCGGCTTGTGCCGCCGACGCCGGTTCCGGAAGGCTGACGACGCCCTTCCCGGCGAGGTGGCCCAGCTCGTCCGCGGTGAGGCCGAGCAGGCCGCCCAGAATCTCCTCATTATGCGCGCCGAGCGCCGGGCCGAGCCATTTGACCGAACCCGGGGTTCCCGTCATCCGCGGCACGACGTTCGGGATCGCGACCTCGCCGGCCCGCGCATCGTTGAAGAAGAGGATGTTCTCGCGCGCCCGATATTGCGGGTCCTCGAAAATCTCGTCGATGGCATAGACCGGACCGCAGGGGACCTGGGCTTCCTCGCACAGTCGCACCAGCGTATCGCGGTCGAGCGAACCGGTCCACCGCGAGACCCAGGCGTCGACCTCGGCCCGATCGGCGTTCCTCGCCTTGTAGGTTCCCCAACGGCCTTCGCCGGCAAGCTCCGATTGCCCCGTCACGCCGGCAAGGCGCTCGAAGATCTTGTCGCTCGAGCAGGCGATCCCCACCCAGCGGCCGTCCTTCGTCTGATAATGGCTGTGCGGGCAGGAATTGACCGAACCCGGCCCCACGCGCTGCCGGACGTGCCCGGTCATCTGGAAGGCGGGGGCGATCTCGTCGAGGATGCGGAAGACCGTCTCATAGAGGCCGATGTCGATGACCTGGCCCTCGCCGGTGAGATCGCGCGCGCGCAGTGCCATCACCGTTCCGAAGGCGCCGTACAGTCCCGACAGATAGTCGGCCGTGGTGGCGGTGCCCGGCGACGACGGCGGCCGGTCGGGATAGCCGACCAGGAAGGACAGCCCGCCGAAGCCGTTGCCGATCCTGCCGAAGCCCGGCCTGTCCTTCAGCGGGCCGGTCTGCCCGAAGCCGGTGATCCGGGTCATGACCAGCCGGGGATTGATCGCTTTCAGGGTCTCCCAGCCGAGGCCCCATTTCTCGAGCGTGCCGACCTGGAAATTCTCGACGACGACGTCGACCTGCGGGATGAGCTGCTTGAGGATCGCGGCACCCTCGGGCGTGCGCAGGTCGATCGTGACCGATTTCTTGTTGCGCGCTTCCGACAGGAAGACGAGCGAATCGCCGCAGGCATGCGCGGTCCCGTATTTTCGTCCGGGGTCTCCCACGACCGGCAGCTCGACCTTGATGATCTCCGCGCCGAACTCGCCCAATTGCGTGCAGCAGAACGGCCCGGCGAGAAACGTCGCCAGCTCGAGAACCCGAATCCCGGTGAGCGGCTGGACGGGCTGGCCGGGGGGAAGCTCGGCCGTCATTCGCCGTCGCTCCCGGCCGACGCCCCGAGGCGATCGCGGATCGCGAGCACGCGCCGGGCTCTCGCGGCGACCGGATAGTCGACGAAGGCGTCGCCGACCCGGATGGCGGCATTGCCGCTCGCTTCGGCCTGATCGAAGGCGGCGACGACATTTTCCGCCTTCTCGATGTCCCGCGCCGACGGCGTGAAGACATGGTTGACGATGGCGATCTGGTCAGGATGGATGCAGCGTTTGCCCTGGAAGCCGGCGCGGCGCGATGCCTCCGCGACTTCGCGGAGGCCGTCGAGATCGTTCAGATCGGTCCAGGCGGAATCGAGCGGCGGTTCGATCCCCACCTGCCGGGAGGCAAGGACGAGCGCCGCGCGATAGGGCGCCAGCTCCCGCTCGTTGCGCGAGGGATCGAGGTTGAGATCGGCGGTGAAGTCGCCGCCGCCGAAGCCGGCCCAGCGGACGCGGGACGAGGCGGACAATATCTCCACCGCCTTGCCGATGCCCGCGGCGGTTTCGAAATGGGGGATGAGCAGGATCGCTCCGGGCTTCAGCCCCTGCTTTTTCTCCTCCTCCCCGACCAGCCAGTCGGCGATGACGAGCTGGTCCCGCGTCTCGACCTTCGGCAGGATGATGCCGTCCGCCACGGCCGCCGCCGCCGCCAGCAGATCCTCATGGAAATGCGGCGTGGGGAAACCGTTCACCCGCACGAAGGCCGGCTTGGTGCGCGGCGCCGCGAGGATGATCCGCAGCTGCGCGCGGGCCTTGGCCTTCTCCGATTCCGCGACCGCGTCCTCGAGATCGAGGATGACCGCGTCCGCGTCGAGCTGGAAGGCCTTTTCCACCCGGCGCGCGTGATTTGCCGGCGCGAACAGCATCGACCTGAACATGAAGCCCCTTCCTTTCGTCCCCCACGGTAGATCGTCGACCTGCCGGCCTAACGGACCATCCACAGCAATGTATTGTCGAGCAGCGCCAGCCCGTCCGGCGTCAGATTGTCGAAGTCCGGATTGTCGAGCGAGAAGAAGGCGCGGCGGCCGGGCGCGACGAAATATCCGTCCATCGTCGCGCCCTTTTCATAGCCGAAGACGGCGACCTGATTGGGTGCGTCGGGCAGGGTGGCGATGATCGTGGCGCTATGGGCGGGCGTCGCCCATTTCACCACCGCGGGCTCCTTCAGATATTGGACGACGCCGGACATGCCCGCGGCGAGCGGGTGAAGCGGATTGACGATCTTGATGGAGTTGGCCGCGAGATCGTCGTCTTCCCCCTCCTCGCCATGCTCGCCATATTCCGCCCAGCGGACGCGTCCCGTCATCCGGTATGCGTCCGCCATCAGACCGTCGAGGCTCAGCAGGGACGCGGTCGTATTGAGATATTTGTTGGCCAGCTTCCATTTCGAATCGGTCGAGGAGAGGACGATCAGATCGAAGGCGTCGGCGCCGTCCTCCCGCGCCGACTGATCGCGCCAGGTGACCTCGAAGCCCATCTGGCGCAGGTGCGCGACCATGTGCACGTCCGCCTCGGCGCCTTCCATGCCGTCGGTGCGGCCGACGAACAGGACCTTCTTGCCTTTGGCGAGCGTCGGCGGCAGCCGCGTCGGCGGCGGCGGCGGCGAGACGGCCCAGCGGATGGAAGCGTCGAACAGCCGCAGGCCCACATTCCAGTCGCGGACATTGGGGTCGTTGGCCGCCGGCCCGCTGACCTGCGACAGGTTGTGGAAGCCGTCGGCATTGATCCAGAAGCCGACGCGGCGCCCCGGCGCGGACTCGCGATTGGAGAGCAAAGCGCCTTTCTCATAGGCGAACAGGGCGGCATGATCCGGCATGCCTTCGGTATCGGCGATGACCGTCGCCGCATTGCCCGGCTTTCCCCAGCCGAGCGTATGCATGCGAAGGTAATAGAGCCCGAACATCCGGTCGCGAAGGCCGACCGCGCGGGCGATGTCGTGCGTCGTGTTGGCGCCATATCCGTACAGGGTTGCCGGCATCCGCCCGTTCATCAGCGGCAGGTCGGTCGAGACGATCTCGAAGTCGCTATGCGCCGTCGACCCGGTCATTCCGAGGTCGGGATAGGCCATTTGATTGTAGGTGAAGATCGGCACGTTGGTGGTGCGATAGGCGGGGTCGAGCCGGAACGGGTCGGCGGTGGCGGAGATGACGATCAGGTCGACTCCGTTCAGTTCCGGCCGGGCGTCCCCCCGCGCCTCCGAGAGGGTGAAGCCCATGTCGCGGAGATGGGCCCGGACGAGCGCGTCGTCCGACGGTTTCTCCGCATCGGCCTCGCCGTCCACGAACAGGATTTTCTTGCCGTGCAGCGCGCTCTCGGGAAGCATGTCGGCGCGCGCCGCGCCGGCGGCGCCGAACGTGGCCGACAGGACGAGCGCGGCTCCGCAGATCAATCGTTGAAACATTGGCCTATTCCTATCCGTGTCTCAGTTTGAGAGGGCGACGATTTCCCACCCGCTCGCGCTCGGGGCGACGGCGAGGAGCCGCTTGGTCCTGGTGTCGATGACGAAGGCGCGGGTGCCGCTCGGCAGCGGCGCGGTCGAACCCGCCGCATATTTGCTCGGCGAGATCATCCGCACGCTGCTAAGGCCGCCCTCCCCGAGGAAGAAGGCGCCGCCGCGCCAGTCGGCCACCGGCGCGAACGCAAAGGCCGCGCCGGATGCGGGCGCGGCCGGGCCGGCAAGGTCGAAGATTGTCATGCCGACGTCGGTGTCGACGACTGCGATGTGGCCGTTGGCGCAGGCCGAAAAGAAGCGCCGCGCCGACAGATCGAGGGCCAGGCCGGCGCAATTGCGCCCGGTTGCGATCTCGGTCGCTCCCAAGTCCGTGACCGCCGCCGCGTCGACATAATGAACCCGGTTGGTCGTCGGCGACGACACGAAGACCTGGCCGTAGCTGTTGGCGGCGAGCTGGCCGACGCCGTCCGGGATGGTCAGCGAACCCACCGCCTTGCCGCTGTCGCCGTCGACGGCGACGAGGCTCCTGCGCGTGGCGTCGCCCACGAAGACGCGGTGAAGCGGCCGGTAATAGGTCAGGGCCGACGGCGTCCTGGTGACGGCGACCGTCCGGACCACGCGGTGCGTCGCGCCGTCGATGATCGCCAGCCGGCCGCCGGCGCCGTCGGTGGCGAAGGCACGATGGAGGTCCGGCGCCACCACCACATTGTTGACGCTGCCGCCCACCGGGATCGTCGCCACCGTCGCGCCGGTGTCGGCATTGACGACGACGACCTTGTCGCCGCGGGCGAGATAGAGATCCCGGGACTCGACGTCGAGCGCGGCGCTTTCGACCACGGCGCCGGCGTCTAGCGCAAGGCGCTGGACGACGCGAAATTGCGGCGGGGCCGCGGCTGCCGCGGCGCCGCCCGCGAGGAGCAAGGCGACCAAGGTCGCAAATCTCAAGCCCATGATCTCCAACTCCTTCATCTTGACTGCCTGGCCGGCCGCGCCGGCCCATGGCGTGCGGGGGCGAAGCGGAACGCTCCGCTATTCGGCCCTTGCGAACAGGTCGTCATGGCTGGCGATGTGGCGCGACAGGCCGTCCGCCAGACTCATCGCCGCACCCGCGTAATAGGGTGCGGACTTGTTATCCCAATTGTTGTCGTGGAAGCCGAACACGGCTGTGGCGACGACGCGGCCCGCCGCATCCTTCAGCGGAACCAGGACCACCGCCTTGTTGTCGCCCGGCTTGTAGGACGTCTCGATCATGATCCGGCCGATGGCCGACGCCATGACGTCGTCCGGGCCGGAGACCTTGCCGATCCGATCGTGATAGCTGCCTGCGAACATCGTATAATCCGTCATGCCGGGCGGGGCGCCGTGCAGCGTCAGGCCCAGCAGCTCGGGATGCTCGGCCATGATTGCGTCGACCAGCACCTGTGCCTTTATCCGATAGGCCGGCGGCGCCCAGTTTCGCTTGAACGGCGCAGGGGCCGGCTGGGCCGGGGCTGCGCCCTGCGCATGCGCGGCTGTCGCCGATGCCAGGAGCGCCGCTACGACGGGCAGGAAGAATTTCCGGTTCATGTCATCCCCTCAAAGTTTCACACGTACGGCAAGCTGCAATGTCCTCGGCGCGCCGGCGGTGACGGACAGTTCGGTGAGACCGCTCTCCATGTAGCGCCGGTCGAAGAGGTTGGTGATTTTCGCGGTCAGCTCGATATTTTGCGTCAGCGCATAGAAAAGCGCGAAATCGGCCGTCGTGTAGGCGCCCAGCGGGAAGGTCTCGTTCTTCGGCAGGACCCCCACGGGGAGGATTCCGGTCGAAAGCAGGACCACCCGATCGCCGACATAGGAGACGCCGACGCCGACGCCGACGCCGGCAAGGGTGCCGCTGCGCACGTCGTACCGCGCCCAGAGCTTGGCCGCATTCTTCGGCGCGTTGGTCTGCCGGGCGCCCACCTGTGCCGGGACGTCCGACGCCGTGATGCGGGAGTTCACATAGGTGTAGCTGGCCAGGACCTCGAGATTGGGAATGGGCGATCCGCTGAGCTCGAATTCGAAGCCGGTGGCGCGATCGGCGCCCACCTGCCGCGAGCACGTCCCAAGCGCGCAGGTGAACGAGCTGACCACGTCCTTGCGCTTGATGTCGAATATGGCCGTGGTGACGAGGAGGCGGTTACGGAATAAATTCGCTTTCGCGCCGGCCTCGATCGACGATGCGAAGGTCGGCCTGAACGTGAACTGGCCGTTGATGTCCTGCGCCGTGGCGGCGACCGGATTGTAGGAGGTCGAATAGCTTACATAGACCGAATAGTTCGGCCGCGGCTGGAACACGATTCCGGCCAGCGGCAGCACCTTGTTGGTGGCGACATCCCGTGGAATCGCCCCCGGCGCCGCCAGCAGGTCGGTGACCTTCTGACGCTCGTGGGCGTAGCGAAGGCCGGCCATGACCTTCAGGCTGTCGGTCAGGTTGACGATATCCGAAGCGTAGACGCCCACCGAGGATTGATTCGTCAGCCGCCACTGAAGCGTCCCTGCGGGATAGGTCAGGCGGTCGCGATTGGTGAAGATCGGATTGTAGATGTTGACGTCGAGCGAGTTCGGCCCCGTTGCCGGCGCGTTGAAGAATTGCAGCCGCCGGCTGTTGTTCGTGTCGCTCCCGGCCGTCACGCCGACGATCAGGCGGTGACCAAGCCCGAAAGTCTTGAATCCCGCGGTGAGATTCGAATCGACGTAATTGAACTTTCGGTAATTCCGGATCTCGCGCGCTCGCCGGCCCAAAGTGACCCCGTCGGCGCGGACCACCTGGTTGTCGAAGCCATAACCGTCGTCGTAATGATTCACATAGCGGTAGTTGACGTGCAGCGCGACCGCATGGCCGAAGCGATGGGTCACGAAGACGCTGCCCGTCTCGCCATATTCCTCAAGCTTGTCGTTCGGCCCCTGATAGGACGTGTTGATGGCGGCAATCCGCGATTCGTCGCGAAACGGCGCGACCAGGCCGCCTTCGAACTTGGTCTTGAGATAGCGATACTCGCCCAACAGGGTGATGTCGGTATTGTCGCCGAGCTTCAGGGTCAGGCCCGGCGAAAAATAAACCGATTTTTCGAAGTTGAAGTCGCGGAACCCCTTCTTGTCGACCAGTTCCACCGTGGCGATGGCCAGCAGGCGGCCGGCGCCGTCGACCGGCCCGGTCGCGCTGAACGCCCCGTTGCCGCCGCTGGCGCGATGATGGGTGCCGATGCCGATATTGTCCTGGACATCGAACTCGAACGACGCCGCGGCGGAGGGCTTGCGGGTGATGATGTCGAGGAAGCCGCCCGGCTGGCCTTCGCCGTAAAGAACCGCCGTCGGCCCCTTGACGACCTCGATATGGTCGACGCCGATCGTCGGCGGCGAGCCGAACCGCGTGGAGAGTCCGGGCAGACCGTCTACCAGGATGGAATTCCGGTCGTTCGCGCTCGAGGTGATGCCGCGGATGTTGATGTCATAGCCGGTGGGGCCGGAGCGCTGGACGCTGTTCATGTAGCGGTACAGGTCGGTGACGTTGGTCGCGCTCACCGCTTTCACGAAGCTTCTGGAATAGGAGGAGTCGCTGAACGGCGTCTCGATGACCGACAAGTCCATCTTGCTCGCGCTGTGGGCGGAGGATCCCAGATAATGGCCGGTGACCGTGATCTCGCCCTGATCGTCCTGCGCCGGGGGCGCGTCCGCGGCCGCGCTGGTCGGGGGCAGGGAATCCGGATTCCCCGGCTGGGCCGCTGCCGGAGCCCCGGCGCCGGCGGCGAGCGCCAACCCTGAAACGGCCAGCAACGCGTTACGATATGTCGCCCGTCGAGCCTCTTTCACCGGAACCTCCCAAGGATTTTCTGTTCTTGGGGCCCAACATGTATGAGTCGGTAATAGGCGTCAATCTTGATTGAATTTGTACACATACGACGAGCGGGGATTGCGCTTCGCGGCGGGTTATCGGCTTCCCAATCGTGTCGAGCTTGACCTACAATCAACCCATGGGGCCCCACCAGCCACCGATTCCGGGATTGTATTTGACCGCCCAGGAGGCCGCGGACGAGCTGGGCGTCAGCGTCGCCACCCTTTATGCCTATGTCAGCCGCAAGCAGATCCGTTCGCAGCGGGTGCCCCATACACGCAGCCGTCAATATTGGCGGGAGGACATCGAGGCGTTGAAGCGCCAGAGCGTGGTGACCGTCGGCGATGCCCTGGTTCCTCAGAGCGCGATCACGTTGATCACCGACGAGGGCCCGTTCTACCGCGGCCGAAGCGCGATCGAGCTCGCCGAGAGCGAGAGCCTGGAAACGGTGTGCGGGATCCTTTGGGGACCCGAATCGGTCTCGGCTTTCGACCCCTGCGCGTTCCAGCGGCCGCCGCTCTATGACAATGTCGCCAAGGGTCTTTCGAACGCCACCCTGATCGAGAAAGCGACCGCGCTCCTGCCCATTCTCGAACGGGCCAACCCACGCTCCTACGACCTGTCGCCGGCCGGCTATTGCCGGACCGGCGCCGAGGTGATGCGATGGTTCGCGGCCATGTTATGCGGCGAAGACGACCCGTCGGACGAGCCGATCCACCTTCGCATCGCCAAGGGACTGGCGGCGCCCAAGCCCTATCGCGACATCATCCGGCGGGTCCTGGTGATCGCGGCGGACAATGAGCTCGACCCCACGACCTACGCGGTCCGGGCCGTCGCCAATACCGGCGTCAGCGCCTATCAGATCGTCGTCGCCGGGCTGGCCTCGTCGGTCGGGCGGCGGCTGAGCTTCGGTCGCTCCGAATCGCTTGCCGCCATGATCAACGAGATCATGACCGATCCCGATCCGAAGGCGCCGGTGCTGCGGCGCCTGCGGGAAGGCGAGCCCGTTTACGGCTTCGGGTCGCGCGTCTATCCGCAGGGGGATCCGCGCGCCGTCGCTTTGATGCGCTGGATCGACGAGGTGGCGCATGACGATCCGGAGCTGCATCGCCTCAAGCAAGCGATCGCCGTTGCCGAGGAGGTGACCGGCCTGCGCGCCGATTTCGTCATTCCGTTGAGCTTCGTCAGCCGCAAGCTCGGCCAGCCGCAGGTGAACCTGCTCCGCCTCGCCCGCATCGCCGGCTGGATCGCCCATGCGATGGAGCAATATCATAGCCAGGAGCTGGTTCGGCCGCGCACGATCTACAAAGGCGTGCTTCCCAGGGCCTGACCGCCGGCGGCGGGGAGGCGGATCTCCGATCAAGCCACGCGGAAATTCGCGCTGTTCCTTCTCTCGGAGTGCCCCGCCTCTCTGATTCAGCGCGGTTCGGCTGGCGCCGCTACCGCATCAGATATATTGACGTTTATCGTACATCTTGACGCCTATGGTCTGTCTGGAAATAACCCCGCCTCTGGCTCGAACGCAGATTCGGGCGGGGAGCGCCGACCGGCGCATGGGAGCGGTGAATGGAAGTCCGGGTCTTGGCCGCGAATGGATCCCTCGGGTCGGGCTTTCCGGTATCGTCGCTCGAGCGCGGCCTTTCGCTGCGGCCGCACATGATCGGTTGCGACGGCGGGTCGACCGATTCGGGGCCGGCCTATCTCGGCTCCGGTAAAGCGAAACATTCCCGCACCGCCGTCAAGCGCGACCTTCGGCATCTGCTGCTCGCGAGAGAAAAAGCCGGGGTACCGCTCATCGTCGGTTCGTGCGGCACAAGCGGCCGCGACGAAGGGGTCGCGTGGATGGCGGACATCGCCCGGGAGATCGCGCGGGAGGAAGATCTGCACTTTCGAATGGCACTGATCCATTCCAGCCAAAGCGCCGGCTTCATCAAGCGGAGCCTGGCGGAAGGCCGCATCCGCCCGCTCAGCCCGGC
>JAXDOV010000115.1:0-25482 GCA_034668705.1 Sphingomonadales bacterium | reverse complement strand
ATCGCCGAGCAGATCGAGAGCCCGGCCGAGGCGAAGAAGCGCGGCGCCAAATCGGTGGTGAGCCGCGCCATCGTCCGCGTCGTCACCGCCGGCACCCTGACCGAGGAGGCCCTGCTCGATTCGCGGGCGGCCAATTGGCTGGTCGCGGTGGCGCGGGTCGGCGAGCGCTGCGGCCTCGCCGCCGCCGACGTCTCGACCGGCCGCTTCGAGCTCGGCTCGATCCCGCCGGGCGCCCTCGACGCCGAGCTGGCGCGGCTCGGCGCCGCCGAGATCGTCGCGCCCGAGCCGATCGCCGGCCTCGCCGTCACCGCGCGCAAGGCCGGATTCGACAGCATCGCCGCCGAGCGGCGGCTGAGGGAGCGATTCGAGGTCGCGACCCTGGACGGCTTCGGCGCCTTCGACCGCGCCGCTCTGTGCGCCGCCGGCGGATTGCTCTCCTATCTCGACGAGGTGGCGCGCGATTCGCTCCCCTTCCTCCGCCCGCCGGTGCCGCGCTCGGCCGGCGACCATATGATGATCGACGCGGCGACGCGCGAGAGCCTGGAGCTGACCGCCGCTTCGACCGGCGGCCGCGCCGGCAGCCTGCTCCACGCCGTCGACCGTACCGTCACCGGCGCCGGCGCGCGGCTGCTCGCCGCCGATCTCGGCGCGCCCCTGCTTGACCGGACGGCGATCGAGGCGCGGCTCGACCTCGTCGCCCTGTTCGAACGCGACGCCGGCGCCCGCGACATGCTCCGCCGCCGGCTGAAGGCGCTGCCCGATCTAGGCCGCGCCTTGGGCCGTCTCGTCGCCGGGCGCGGCGGCCCGCGCGACCTCGCCCAGCTGCGCGACGGGCTCGAGGAAGCGTGCCGCCTCCACGCCCGCCTGGCCGCTTTTATCGAGCCGCCGCTCCTGCTGGCCGCGCTGCTGCCGGCGCTCACCGGCCACGGCGCCCTGGTCGACCTGCTGAGCCGGGCGCTGGTCCCGTCGCCGCCGCTCGACGCCGCTTTGGGCGGCTATATCGCCGAGGGTTACGACCAAGGGCTGGACGCGCTCCGCGCTTCCGGCGGCGAGGGCCGGCGCGCCATTGCCGGGCTCGAGGCGCGCTATCGCCAGCAGACCGGGATCGCCACGCTCAAGATCCGCCATAACGGCGTGCTCGGCTATCATATCGAGGTTCCGGCCAGGCATGCCGACCCGCTGATGCGCGCCGAGAGCGGCTTCACCCATCGCCAGACCCTGGCCGGGGTGGTCCGCTTCAACGCGCCGGACCTGCACGAGCAGGCGATGCGGGTCGGCCAGGCTGGCGCCCACGCCCTCGCCGCCGAAGCCGCCCATCTCGAGCAGCTGAATGCGGCGGCGCTGGCCGAGGCGGAGCCGATCGCCGCCGCCGCCGACGCCCTCGCCCGGCTCGACGTCGCCGCCGCTCTGGCCGAGCGGGCGGCGGAGGGCGGCTGGTCGCGGCCCTATTTCACCGACCGCAATTGCTTCGAGGTGAGCGCCGGCCGCCATCCGGTCGTCGAGGATGCGGTGCGCGCCGCCGGCGGCCGCTTCGTCGCCAATGATTGCGGACTGTCCGACGACAATCGCCTGTGGCTCGTCACCGGCCCGAACATGGGCGGCAAGTCGACCTTCCTCCGCCAGAACGCCCTGATCGCGGTCCTGGCCCAGGCCGGCTCCTGGGTGCCGGCGGCGCAGGCGATTCTCGGCCTCGTCGACCGGCTGTTCAGCCGCGTCGGCGCCTCCGACAATCTCGCCCGCGGCCGCTCGACCTTCATGGTCGAGATGGTCGAGACCGCCGCCATCCTCAGTCAGGCGACCGAGCGCAGCTTCGTCATCCTCGACGAGGTCGGCCGCGGCACCTCGACCTATGACGGCCTCGCCATCGCCTGGGCGGTGGTCGAGGCGGTCCACGACCGCAACCGCTGCCGCTGCCTGTTCGCGACCCATTATCACGAGCTCACCCGGCTCGCCGAACGGCTCGACTCGCTCTCGCTCCACCATGTCCGCGCCCGCGAGTGGAAGGGCGATCTCGTCCTCCTCCACGAGCTGGCGACCGGGCCGGCGGACCGCAGCTACGGCCTCGCCGTCGCCAAGCTGGCCGGCCTGCCCGGCCCGGTGCTCGCCCGCGCCCGCTCGGTCCTCGCCAAATTGGAGGCGGGGCGGGCGGCGACCGGCGGCATCGCCGCGGGACTCGACGATTTGCCGCTCTTCGCCGCCTCGGCCCAGCAGGAGGAGCCGGCGCCGGACCCGGTCCGCGGCGCCCTGGCCGGGATCGACGTCGATGCGCTGGCGCCGCGCCAGGCGCTCGACCTGCTCTACGAGCTGAAGCGGCTCGCGGCGGAGGGCTGATGGCCGGCCGCTTCGCCTCGGTGCCGAACAAGCGCGCGATCGTCGACCGGCGGGCGCTCGCCGACCGGCTCGATTCCGCCGACCGCGCCGCGGCGGCGAAGGCGCTGAAGGAGGCGCTGGCGGCGGGGCGGGCGGAGATCGCGCGGCGGCTGGAGGAGAAGCCTTACCAAGGCAGCGAGACCGCCGCCGCTTATGCCTATCTGACCGACCAGGTCGTCCGCTCGGCCTATGATTACGTCGTCGGCAAGCTCTATCCCGTCGCCAATCCGACCGCCTCCGAGCGGCTGCTGTTGCTCGCCGTCGGCGGCTATGGCCGCGGCGAGATGGCGCTCTTCTCCGACGTCGACCTCGCCATCGTCACGCCGTGGAAGCCGGCCGGCTGGCCCGAGCAGGTGATCGAGGCCTTGCTCTATCTGCTTTGGGACCTGGGGTTGAAGGTCGGCCATTCCAGCCGCTCGGTCGACGAGCTGATCGCCGCCGCCTCGGCCGACCATACGATCCGCACCGCGATGCTGGAGGCGCGCTATCTGTGGGGCGACGAGCGCCTGTTCGACGAAGTGCGCGCCCGCTTCTGGGCGGAGGTGGTCGGCACCAAGGCGCGCGCCTTCGTCACCGAGAAGCTCGAGGAACGGGAGATACGCCACCGGCGGATGGGCGACAGCCGCTACGTCGTCGAGCCGAACGTCAAGGAGGGGAAAGGCGGCCTGCGCGACCTCCACACCCTCTTCTGGATCGCCAAATATGCCTATCGGGTCGAGAATGTCGGCGAGCTGGTCCAAGTCGGCCTGCTGACCGACGGCGAGCTTGCCCAGTTCCAGCGCGCCGAGCGCTTCCTCTGGGCGGTGCGCTGCCACCTCCACATCGTCGCCGGCCGCGCCGAGGAGCGCCTCACCTTCGACTATCAGCGCGAGATCGCGGCGCGGATGAATTATGCGGACCGGCCGGGCAAATCGTCGGTCGAGCGGTTCATGCGCCACTATTTCCTGCACGCGAAGACGGTGGGGGATTTGACCGGCGTGTTCCTCGCCCATCTCGACGAGAAGTTCGCCGGCAGCGGCCGCCGCTTCGGCCTGCCGGCGCTCAAGCGCAGGCCGCGCAAGCTCGAAGGCTTCGTCCTCGACCGCGGCCGGCTGGCGCTGCCCGACGACCGCTTCTTCCGCGACGATCCGGTCCGCCTGATCCGCATCTTCGCCCTCGCCGACCGCCACGGCCTCGAAATCCATCCGCTGGCGATGCGGGCCGCAGCGCGCGATTCCAAGCTGGTCGACGCGCGGGTGCGGGCGGATCCGGAGGCCAATGCCCTCTTTCTCGACGTGCTCGCCTCGCCGCGCGACCCGGAGACGGTGCTGCGGTGGATGAACGAGGCCGGCGTGTTCGGCCGCTTCATTCCCGATTTCGGCCGCGTCGTCGCCCAGATGCAGTTCGACATGTACCATCATTATACCGTCGACGAGCATTCGCTGCGGGCGATCGGCCTGCTCTCGCGGATCGAGCGGGGCGTGCTGAAGGAGGATCATCCGCTCGCCGCCGCCATGTTCCGCCATATCGCGTCGCGGCGGGTCCTCTATGTCGCGGTCCTGCTCCACGACATCGCCAAGGGCCGCGGCGGCGACCATAGCGAGCTCGGCGCCGAGGTGGCGCACATGCTCGGGCCGCGGCTCGGGCTGAGCGACGCGGAGACGGAGACGGTGGCCTGGCTGGTGCGCTGGCACCTGTTCATGTCCGACACCGCGTTCAAGCGCGACCTCAGCGACCCCAAGACCGTCGTCGACTTCGCCTCGCGGGTGAAGAGCCTCGAGCGGCTCCGCCTGCTCTTTCTGCTCACCGTCGTCGACATCCGCGCCGTCGGGCCGGGGGTGTGGACGAGCTGGAAGGACCAGCTGCTGCGCGAATTGTTCGAGAATGCGGAGGAGATGCTCCGCCTCGGCCATAAGGAGCGCGGCCGCGGCGAGCGCATCGCCGCGGTGCAGGAGGCGTTGCAGGCGCGGCTCGGCTGGGAGGAGAGCCGCTTCACCCGCCTGGCCTGGCGGCTGCCCGATTCCTACTGGCTGGCGGAGCCGCTGGCGGTGCTGGAGGCGAATGCGCGGCTGATGGACCGCTGCGACCGCCAGCCGGAAAATGCCAAGCCGGTCGCGACCGCGGTCGAGGAGGAGCGCGGCGCGACCCTGGTCAGCATCTACGCGCGCGACGAGGCGGGCCTCTTCTACCGCCTCTCCGCCGCGATCAGCCTGGCCGGCGGCAACATCATCGACGCCCGCATCCACACCGGCAATGACGGCATGGCGATCGACAATTTCCTGGTCCAGGACGCGGCCGGCGGCCCCTTCGCCGATCGCCACCGATTGCGGCGGCTCGAGCAGGCGGTGCTGCGCGCGCTCGCCGGCGAGGCGCCGGCGATGGAGCGGCTCGAGGCCAAGCCGCTGCCGCTGCGCCGGGCCGAGGCCTTCCAGATCCAGCCGGCGGTGTTCGTCGATAATCTCGCGTCCAGCCGCTATACGGTGGTCGAGGTCAATGCCCGCGACCGCGCCGCTCTGCTCGGCGGCCTCGCCCGCGCCCTGTTCGAGCTGAGGACCGCCGTCCACTCCGCCCATATCGCCACCTATGGCGAGCGGGCGGTCGACGTCTTCTACCTCACCGACCTTGCCGGCGAGAAGATCGAGAGCCCCGCCCGCCTCAAGGCGATCCAGTCGCGGCTGCTGCGCGCTGCGTCCGCCGACGCCGGCGCGGCACGGGACGCGGCTTAGGATCAGTCAGAGCCGGATTAAATCACAGCCGCGGAACAATCAGAACAGAGAAAAGCCCCCGCCCGTGAGGGCGAGGGCCTTTCCATCCCCCCTTGCGGCCGTCGTCAGAAGCGGAAGCGGCCGGTCACGCCATAAGTCCGCGGCTCGGCCAGGAAGCTCGAGAAGAGCTGGTTGGCCGGCGATGTGCCGAGGAGCTGGGTCTGGGCGATCGAGCCGCTGCCCTGGAACGGCGTGTTGAACGCGACCTGCTGGTAATCCTGATTGAACAGGTTCTGCGCCCAGAATTCGAGCGCCCAGCGGTCCTCGGGACCGCGAACGCCGATGCGGGCATTGACCACGATATAACCATCCTGCTTCTTCTCGAAGAACAGGTCCGAGCCGGTATTGTAGCTGCTGGTCATGCGCTGATCGACGTAGAACAGCCCGTGCATGCCCGACGAGCCGATCCGCGGCGTGTAGGTCAGCGACCCGGTGATGACGTTCTTCGGCGCATTCGAGACCTGGCGGCCCGGCAGCAGGAACAAGGCGGCATCGAGCGGCGACACCGCGCCGCGCGACGAGCCGATCAGATCGTGGCGGTAGCGCGTGTCGGCGAGGGTGTAGCCGGCGGTGATCTGCAGATCGCGCACCGGCCGCAGGAACGCCTCGACCTCGATGCCCTGCGAGACCACGCCCGGCTTCGTCCGGTCCGCGGCGCAGGCGCCGGTCGTGCTCGACGAATCCTGATCGGCGCCGGCGAGACTGTCCTTACAGGCCTGGATGTTCTGGACGATGAACACCGACCCCTGGAAGGTGTTGAGCTGGAAGTTGCTGAACTCCTCGCGGAAGGCGGCGACGTTCACCGTGATCAGGCGGCTGCTATATTTGAAGCCGGCTTCGTAGGCGGTGACCTTCTCCGGCGCGAATTGGAGGTCGGAGACGTCGGCGCTGGACCGCGGAAACACGGCGCCGCCGAACGGATTGAGGAACGGGTTGGAGCCGAGCGCCGACCGGTCGAGGTTGAAGCCGCCCGCCTTATAGCCCCGCGAATAGGAGGCGTAGGTGAGCAGGCGCGGCACCGGCTTCCAGGAGAGGACGCCGGTCCCGGTCCACTCGCCTTCCTTGCGGCTGTCGTTCAGCGTCAGCGAATTGAGCGCGGTGCTGGAATTGCCGGTGCAGGTCAGGGTGACGATGCCGGCAAGCAGCGGCTTCAGCGAAGCCGGGACCCCGGCCGAGAGGAGCAGCGGATCGAGATTGGCCTGCTGCACCGGGCAGATGCTGTTATTGCCGTTGAAGCTGGCGTCGAAGTCCTTCTTCTCGTGCGTGTAGCGCAGGCCGATCGTCAGGCTCAGCTTGTCCGAGATGTGGAAGATGTTGTGCGTGAAGAAGGCGTAATTGTTGCTCGTCTGATTGTAGAGGTCGCGGATGCTGCCGACATTGTTGACCGTGCTCAGCCGGTCGATGCTGGCAAGAACCGCCGGGCCGAGCGCCCCGAAGGCGCCGCCGAGCACCGCGCGCCCGGTCGGCGACATGCAGCCGGCCGCGGCGGGGTTGCGAAGCACGGCCGCATTGTTGACGGTGGCGACGATGCGGCAGGCGGCGAAGGCGCCATATTGGGTGCCGAACTTGAAATTGTCGGCGACCTGCAGCTTTTCGTTCGCGTAATAGCCGCCGACCAGCCAGTCGAGCTTGTTGTCGAACGCCGAGCCCTGCAGCCGCAGCTCCTGGCTGAACGTCTTGAAGCGGCGATAGGCGTTGCCGTCATCGGCGCGATAGGCGATGTCGACGTTCGAATAATCGATGTCGCCCGCGCCGCCCGCCTTGTAATAGCGATAGGCGGTGATCGAGGTCAGCTTGGCGCCGCCGAGATCGTAGTCGATCTCGCCGGAAAAGCCGTAATCGGTGGTGATGTTGCGGAAGGTCCGGCCGGGCGTGACGGTGACCTGGCGCTTGAAGGGATCCTGGGGCGGATAGGTGACCAGCCCGCCGAGGCTCTGCAGCACGTCGACGATACGGTTGTTGGGGCTGAACGCGACCGCCTGGTCGCTGTTGACCGTCGCCGGCTCGCCGGCGCGGGTCGGGTCGAAAGTCTCCTTGGTGGCGATGTAGACCGCGCCGCAGCAGCTTTCGTTGCGGCGGGTATAGTCGCCGATCAGGCGCACCGAGAGGGCGGCGCTCGGCTCGAACAGCAGCTGGCCCTTGACGAAAAAGCGGTCGCGATTGTTGACCCGGCCCTCGCTGCCGCCGCCCTGGGTGATGTTCCGGTAGAAGCCGTCGCGCTTCACGTAGACGCCGTCGAGGCGGAAGCCGATCTCCGGGCTGAGCGGCCCGCTGACGCCGCCCGCGGCGCGGATGGCGTTGTAATTGCCGTAGCTCGCCTCGCCATAACCTTCGAAATCGTGGAGGTTGGGCTTCTTCGAGATGATGTTGATGAGGCCGGCCGAGGCGTTGCGGCCGAACAGGGTGCCCTGCGGGCCGCGCAGCACCTCGATGCGCTCGACCTCGCCGAGCTCGTTGAGGCCGATGCCCGAGCGGGAGCGATAGACGCCGTCGACGAACACCGCGACCGAGCTTTCGAGGCCGGGATTGTCGCCGACCGTGCCGATGCCGCGGATGCGGGCCGAGCCGTTGGATTCGCTGCCGGTCGAGGAGACGAGCAGCGACGGCGCGAGCTGGTTGAGCTGGCGGATGTCGTTCGCGCCCGAATTCTGGAGCGACTGGGCCGAGACGGCGGAGACGGCGATCGGCACGTCTTCCAGGATCTGGCTGCGCTGCTGGGCGGTGATGACGATGGTGCCGGAATCGTCTTCGGCGACGGTGGCGGGTGGGCCGGTCACCGGCCCTCCCTGCTGGACCGGGCCGGTCTGGCCGGTGGGGGCGGCGTTGCCCTGGGCATGAGCGGGCGCGGCCGCGAGCCCCAGGATTCCGGTCGACAAGAGCCAAACCGACTTGGACATTTACCCCTCCCTGACTTTTTCTTTGGCGCGGAGGCTACTGAAAAGCGGGACTCGCGGCCAGCCGGGAATCGCAGTTTCCCGCCATTTTCGGGGCCTTATGGCAAATGAGCAACATTTTGGTTGCGAAATGAAACCGAGATCGAAACGCTGCCGCTACGGAAAGCTCCGTTTCGGTCGAGGCTCCGCCGCGCCGCAGCCGGCGGCTTTCGGGGAATAAGCGAGGGGAAAGGACCCGCCGGGGGCCCCCGAACCTATTTGGGCGAGAGCACCATCAGCATCTGCCGGCCTTCCATCCGCGGATGCTGCTCGACCTTGGCGGTTTCGGCGACGTCGGTCTGGACGCGCTGGAGGAGGCGCATGCCGAGCTCGCCATGGGCGAGCTCGCGGCCGCGGAAGCGGAGCGTGATCTTGACCTTGTCGCCCTCGCCGATGAAGTCGAAAACCTTCTTCATCTTCGTGTCGTAATCGTGGTCGTCGATGTTCGGACGCATCTTGATCTCCTTGATCTCCTGCGTCTTCTGCGATTTGCGGGCGAGGTTGGCCTTTTTCTGGGCCTCGTATTTGAACTTGCCGACGTCGAGGAACTTGCAGACCGGCGGATCGGCGTTGGGCGAGACCTCGACGAGGTCCAGGCCCACTGCGGCGGCCTGCTCGATGGCTTCGGGGGTAAGGAGGACTCCCAGATTCTCGCCATTCTCATCGATCACGCGCACCTTGGGCACGGAGATGAACTCATTGAAGCGGGGGCCGTTGAGGGGCGGCGCCTGCGGGCGCCGGATCATGGGCGGACGTATAATATCTTCTCCTGGAGCGTTGGTTCAGTGCCTCACCTAGTGTTTCCGCGGTCGGAATGAAAGACGAGCGCCGAAGCGGGCGCGCTTTTTCCTCCGCCGCTGTTGCCGATCAGCCGCTCCGGCTTCCCCTCCGGGTCCTGCTAGGACGGGGTCGCCCGCAGATCGGGGGGCGTCGCCTCGCCGACGAGCCGCGCCACCAGCGCGTCCAGGCCGAGCACCTCCTGCCGCGCGTCGCTGCCGAGGGGGCGGAGCGCGACATTGCCTTCATCGGCCTCGCGCTTGCCGACGACCAGCAGGTTCGGGACCTTGGCGAGGCTGTGCTCGCGGACCTTGTAGTTGATCTTCTCGTTGCGGAGATCGAGCTCGGCGCGAAGGCCGGCCGCGACCAGCGCCGCATGCACCTTGCGCGCATAATCGTCGGCGTCGGAGACGATCGTCGCCACCACCGCCTGGACCGGCGCCAGCCAGAGCGGGAAGCGGCCGGCATGATGCTCGATCAATATGCCGATGAAGCGCTCGAACGTGCCGAGGATCGCCCGGTGCAGCATCACCGGCCGGTGCCGCTCGCCGTCGGCGCCGACATAGGAGGCGTCGAGCCGGTCGGGCATCACGTAATCGAGCTGCAGCGTGCCGCATTGCCAGGTCCGGCCGATCGCGTCGGTGAGATGGAATTCCAGCTTCGGCCCGTAAAAGGCGCCTTCGCCCGGAAGCTCGCTGAAGTTGAACCCTTCTCCCGACAGCTTGGCGAAGGCCACCGCATCGCGGAGGGTCGCTTCGGCGGCATCCCAGAGCGAATCGGTGCCGGCCCTCTGCTCGGGCCGGAGCGCCAGCTTGATCGTATAGGCCGGGAAACCGAGGTCGCGGTAGACCGTGTCGAGCAGCCGCGCGAAGCTCACCGTCTCCTCGAACACCTGCTCAGGCGTGCAGAAGATATGGGCGTCGTCCTGCGTGAACTGCCGCACGCGCATGATGCCGTGAAGCGCGCCATGCGGCTCGTTGCGGTGGCAGGTGCCGAATTCGGCAAGCCGGAGCGGCAGGTCGCGATAGGAGGTGATGCCCTGCTTGAACACCTGGACGTGGGCCGGGCAGTTCATCGGCTTGAGCGCCATCAAATCGCCGGTCCCGCTCAGCACCGGCCGGTCGGGGTCGGTCCCCGGAACCTCGTCCGGCACCACGAACATGTTCTCCCGGAACTTGCCCCAATGGCCCGACGCCTCCCACAGTCCCACGTCCATCAACTGGGGGGTCTTGATCTCGCGATAGCTCGCCGCGTCCAGCCGGCGGCGCATATAGGCTTCGAGGCTGCGCCAGATCGCCCAGCCCTTGGGGTGCCAGAAGACCGAGCCGTGCGCCTCGCTCTGGAGGTGGAACAGGTCCATCTCCTGGCCGATCCTGCGGTGATCGCGCTTGGCGGCCTCCTCGAGCCGCACCAGATGCGCCTCGAGCTGCTTCCGGTTGAGCCAGCCGGTGCCGTAGATGCGGCTCAGCATCGCGTTCTTCTGGTCGCCGCGCCAATAGGCGCCCGAGACGCGCGTCAGCTTGAACGCCTGCGGATCGAGCCTGCCGGTGGAGGCGAGGTGCGGCCCGCGGCACAGGTCCATCCAGCCGCCGGAGCGGTACATGGTGATCGTCTCGTCGGCGGGCAGCTCCATCACCCATTCGGCCTTGAAGCTCTCGCCCTGCTTCTCGAAGAAGTCGCGGACCTGGTCGCGCGTCCACACTTCGCGCACCAGCGCCTCGTCGCGGCCGATCACCCGCCGCATCTCCTCCTCGATCGCGGGCAGATCCTCCTCGGTGAAGGGGCCGCGGCCGGGCGGCGGCGCGAAATCGTAATAGAAGCCGTCCTCGGTCGCCGGGCCGAAGGTGATCTGGGTGCCGGGGAAGAGGTTCTGCACCGCCTCGGCGAGGACGTGGGCGTAATCGTGGCGGACCAGCTCCAGCGCCTCGGCCTCGTCGCGGGCGGTGACCAAGGCGAGCTCGGCATCCTCCTCGAACGGCCGGTTGAGGTCGCGCAGCTCGCCATTGACCCGCGCCGCCAGCGCCGCCTTGGCGAGGCCGGGGCCGATCGACGCGGCGACGTCGGCGGGCGTCGCCCCCGGCGCGACCTCGCGCACGGAGCCGTCGGGAAGGCGGATCTGGAAATGCTGCGTCATGATGAGGCGCATGTAGCGACGCGGATGCCGATGCTCCAGCCCCCGGACGGCATGGCTTTTGCCGGCGGCGGGCCCCTGCTAGCCCGATGGGATGGCCCATGCTCCGAGCTTCCCCCGCAGCCTCGCCCGCCGCTTCCGCCCCGGCCGCAGCCCCACGCTGATCTTCCTGCCCGGCTACATGTCCGACATGGAGGGCGGCAAGGCGATGGCGCTGGACGCCTGGGCGGAGGCGCAGGGCCGGGCGATGCTGCGCTTCGATTATGCCGGCTGCGGCGCCAGCTCCGGCGCGTTCGAGGCGCAGACGCTCGAAAGCTGGCGCGACGACGCGCTGGCGATGATCGATTCGGTCGACGGCCCGGTCCTGCCGGTCGGCTCCTCGATGGGCGGCTGGATCATGCTGCTGGCGGCGCTGGCGCGGCCGGAGCGGGTCGCCGGCCTGGTCGGCATCGCCGCAGCCCCGGATTTCACCGGCTGGGGCTTCTCCGATGCGCAGAAGCGCGTGATCCGCGAGGAGGGGCGGCTCGAGGAGCCCTCACCTTATGGCGAGCAGCCCACCGTCACCACCCGCGCCTTCTGGGAGAGCGGCGAGCGGCAGAGGCTGCTCGCCGCGCCGATCCCGATCGCCGGCCCGGTCCGCCTGCTCCACGGCACGGCCGATGAGGACGTGCCCTGGCGCATTTCGCTCGAGCTGATGGAGCGGCTCGAAGCGGCAGAGGTCGAGGCGATCCTGGTCAAGGGCGGCGACCACCGCCTCTCCCGGCCCCGGGACATCGCCCTGCTGCTGCGCACGGTGGAGGCGCTGCTGGAGGGGATGGAAAGGTGACTGGACATTATGTAGGTGACCAAGCAGATGGACAAGGGATACCGAGTCGATCGACAGGCCGGCGCTAGAGATCGAGATTACCCCGGCGATGATCGAGGTGGGGGTTCTCGTGTTTCAGGAGCAATCGGCGTTGGCTTCAGAGCTTGTGGTAGCGGAAATATTCCGAGAGATGGTCTTGGCGGCGGGTCGACCTTCCCAATATAGAAAATTGTCACCTCCCCAAGCAGCATCGCCAACTGACAAGCTGCTTCTAGGTTCTCTATTATGTCACTCTCGTCGGCCAGACAATAGACATGCAATGCGCGCGGATTGTTAGAGGCTCGCGTCCAGCGCGGCTTGCTATGATCCTCACCGAATGAAACCGAATGAGCGTGCAGGAGGGAGTTTCGATTGTCTTTGATGCGGCCGAACGCTTTGACGCAAAATTCTATGAGGCTCAGGATTTCCGGATCCGCCTCTTTACGGCGGGCGGTGGCCAGCATCAAATCCGCCCTAGATTGATTGCCAAGCCCTGCTGTGTAGGCCGCTCCAGTGAAGAAATCTCCAGAGAGCGCCCAAAGTAGGACGTTGAAGTTATGCTCGGCCCAGTTCCACTGTATAGTGAAATGAGAGAGCGCCAGCATGGCGGGCTGAAAGTCTTCGTGCTCGTGATAGTCCGGGAGGAAATCCATGCCAGATGCCGATCAAATCCAAGAGGACGACGTTCTCCGGCGCATGCTGGCGACGCCCCCGACAAAGCACAAGCCGTTAGGCGAGCGTCCGCCACGGAAGGATAAGAGGCGCCCGCGTGGCTGACGTTGTGGGCATGGAGCTGAAGGAGTTTGTCAAAGCCACTCTAGCCTCGATTATTGAGGCTGTTTCCGAGGCCCAAGAGGGTGCCCACGGGGGCAACGTAAGTCCGCACCCCTCGCGACGCGCCGGTAATCTGCAAGAGGGTTCATATGAGTCTACGTGGGGGCTCTATGCATCGCCCGTGCGGTTCGACGTAGCGGTGACGGTCACGGGTGCTGACAAACTCGAAGGGGGCGTGAAAGTCTCCGTCCTCGCTTTGAGCGCAGGCGGCGGCGCGTCGACGAGCAATGAAAAGCAGTCTGTTAGCAGGGTACAATTTGAGGTGCCGCTGGCCCTTCCCACCTCCCGAAAGAAACCCTTGTTTGCCCAGCCCGAGGGCGAGACAACTGATCGCAACTAGACCGTTGTCCCACGCTTGCGGCGCTCGCCGATCAGCCTTCGCGGCTACGCTTAGGCTGCGGCGATGCAAGTCCGCTATAGGTCGGGCGCTTGCCGTACGTATCCGTTCTCTGAAGGGCGGTCTTCCTCGTGGATACTCACAACCGAAGTGGCGGCGCATGATGATAATGGAAAGGTGACTTGACACTGCCCTCTCTCCCAGTGTAAAGCTTCCTTGTCTCAATGATAAGGAAGATTGACATGGCAAGACGGGCAAATCCGGCGCAGCGGCGCTATGTGCTGCGGGTCGCGGTGGCGACGGCGGCTTATCTGGTCACGCTTGCCGCGGCGGTTCGATTCGTCGGCGGCGGCGCGGTCACCGGGCCTCTGGCCTATCTGCTCGGGCTGCTGCCGGGGCTTTCGGTGGCCGGCTTCTTCTGGGCGATCGGGCGGCTGCTGGTCGAGGAGAAAGACGAATATCTGCGCATGCTGCTGGTGCGGCAGATCCTGGTCGCCACCGCCTTCGCTTTATCGATCGCCACCGCCTGGGGCTTTCTCGAGGATTTCCGCCTCGTTCCCCATGTCGACGCCTATGCCATCGCCATGCTCTGGTTCTTCGGCCTTGGCCTCGGCGCCCTCGTCAACCGGCTGACGCTCGGCGATTCCGGGGGCTGCGCATGAAGAACCGGCTCAGGGTGCTTCGCGCCGAGCAGGGCTGGAGCCAGAGCGACCTGGCCGAGCGGCTTCAGGTCTCGCGCCAGAGCGTCAACGCGATCGAGACCGGCCGCTACGATCCCAGCCTGCCGCTCGCCTTGCGCATCGCCAGATTGTTCGCCCTGCCGGTCGAGGCGATCTTCCTCGCGGAGGATTGAGAGGGCGACATGCTGAAATCCACCCTCTTCGCGCTCGCCGCCTTCGCTTTCTCCCCGGCTTTGGCGGCGGCCATGCGGCCGGCGCCCGCCGCCGCTCTCCACCTCCCGGTCATCGTCTATGGCGGGAGCCCGGACGTGCTGCTCATCGCCGGGTTGATGTAGCGACGCCGCCGTTCAGCCGCCGTGCAGGTGCGCCGGCCAAGGACGGAAGCCATTCCCTGAAGACGGAGCGAACGTGATTCCGATCCTGATGGCGCTCGCCGCCGCCGCCGCGCCGGCGGGGCCGGCCCGGCCCCACGCCGCGGCCGACGGGCGCGAAAAAACCTGCATCGCCCTCGCCCGCACCGCGCCCGAACGGGCCGTCGAGAGCGCGAGCGACTGGCATTCGAAAGGCGGCGGCATCCCGGCCATGCTGTGCCAGGGCCTCGCTTTTACCGCGCTGGAGCGCTGGCCCGAAGCGGCGGCCGCCTTCGAAGCGGCGGCCCAGGCGGCGGAGCGGGCGCAGGACCGCCGCCGCGCCGATTTCTGGGTGGAGGCCGGCAATAGCTGGCTGGCCGGCAACGCTCCGGCCAAGGCCCGCCGGGCGTTCGACACCGCGCTCGCGGCGGGGCCGATGGCGCCGCAGATGGAGGGCGAAATCCATCTCGACCGCGCCCGCGCGTCGGTGGCGGCCGGCGACGTGCCCGGCGCGCGCGCCGATCTCGACAAGGGCCTGCAGCTGGTGCCGAACGATCCCTTCGCCTGGTATCTCTCCGCCGCCCTCGCCCGCCGCCAGAACGACCTCGCCCGCGCCCGCACCGACATCGGCAGGGCGGTCGGCCTCGCGCCCGACGACGCGGCCGTCCTGCTCGAGGCCGGCAATATTTCGGGCCTGTCGGGCGAGGTCGACGCCGCCAGGGCCTATTACCAGCGCGCCGCCCGCGCCGGGCCCGATTCCCCCGCCGGACGCGCCGCCGCGGCGGCGCTGGCGGAAAATGGCGGGCCCGTCCCTGCGCCGGCGGTGCCGTCGCGATAGGCTACGGCTGAATTTTCATTCTGAGAATTGTCTGCCTGGCTGAGTCCTCCCTGCGGCCGCAGGCCGTGGGGAGGGGGACCGCACGAAGTGCGGTGGAGGGGCCAACAGACTCAGAAAAGCCCCTCCACCACCTTACAGGTGGTCCCCCTCCCCATCCGCTTCGCGGACAGGGAGGACTAACGGGCCGCGTCCGCTGGAGAGTCGAACGTCGAATGTCGATACAGCCTAATCGCCGGCCAGCATCTTCGTGCGTTGCTGCGTCAGCCAGGCGGCGAGGCTGTCGCGCAAGACCTGCGGGTATTTGACCGAGGCGAAGGCGAGGAAGGCGTCGCGATAGCGCAGCCAGGCGCGCTGGGCGCCGCGTATGCCGTCCCTGGTGACCGTTCCCGAATCCGGTCTGGCCTCGGCCAGCGCCTTGCGATAGGCCGAATTGAGCTTCCCATCCTCGGCCGCGAAGCGGGCGCGGGTGAAGACGGGCGCCCGGCCGGCGGCAAGGCGCTGCAGCAGGTCGACGAACGCGTCGCGGGCCGATTCCTCCGCCTCGATCTCTATCGCCGCCCGCGCCGTGCCGGACATGTCGACCTCGCCCGAGCCGTGCGCGTCGACGAAGGCCGCATGGGCCCGCTGGAGCGCGGCGAAGGCCTGCTTCTCATTCGCGCTCCAGCCGCCCGTCAGCCGCGCGATCCTGGCATCGCGGACCGGCTTGGCCACGTCCGCTTGATGGCTGGCGCAATAGCCCATGGCGAGGCCGCTGGTGATGTCGTTGCAATAATCGAAGTCGCGGCCGGTCCAGCCCTTCGCCTTGAGCTCGGCCAGATGCCGCACCCGCCCGTCCATCTCGGCGGGCGCGCCGTCGAGGCCGCAGGCGAGGTGGGTCGCGAGGTCGAGATCCCGCCTCGCGCCGACGCCGTTGGCGTAGATTGTCATCAGCATCGTCCGCCCGGCGAACACGCCGGTGTCCGGCTCCTTGCGCATCTCGAGGAAGGCGCATTGCCGCGCCCGCACCGGGTCCGCTCTGGCGCCGATGCCGTAATAGAGTGTTTCCGAATCGCAATCCCTGAGCGCGGCCGCAATGCGCGCGTCCGGCCGGTCGGCGGCCGGCGGCTCGCGGTTCCGTAGCCCGCGGCAGATCGCCTTCGACTCGGTGTAGCCGGAGGAGATCTCGTCCTTGTTGTCGCTCCAGTCCTGGGCCGAGGCGGCGGCGAGGGCGCAGAAGCCGAGCGCCACGGCCGCATATGTCGGGATCTTCATCCGCTCCCTCCCGCGTCGATCCGCCGATGCCTAGCGCCCGGCCGGTGGCGCCGCAACGCGCTGGCGCGGCGGGCGGCGCGGCGATAGGAGCGGCGCGACGTCGCCAACACCCGATGGAGGCTCGCCGTGAAATATCTCCATACGATGATCCGCGTCTCCGACCCGGAAGAGACGATCCGCTTCTTCGAATTGCTCGGCCTGCGCGAGCTGAGGCGGACGGACAATGAGAAGGGCCGCTTCACCCTGATCTTCCTCGCCGCGCCGGGCGACGAGGACGCCCAAATCGAGCTCACCCATAATTGGGACGAGAAGGATTATGGCGAAGGCCGCAATTTCGGCCATCTCGCTTATCGGGTCGACGATATCTACGAGACCTGCCGGCAGCTGATGGACCATGGCATCACCATCAGCCGGCCGCCGCGCGACGGCTACATGGCCTTCCTGCGCACGCCCGACAATGTCTCGATCGAGCTGCTCCAGGCGGGCGCGCCGCTGCCGCCGGAGGAGCCCTGGGCGTCCATGCCCAATATCGGAAAATGGTAGCAGCGCGCTGGCCCGACCGGCGGTTCCTGGAGCGCGTCGGGACCGAATTCCCGATCGTCCAGGCGCCGATGGCGGGAGCGGGCGACGTCGCTTTGTGCATCGGCGCGATCGAGGGCGGCGCGCTCGGCTCGCTGGCCTGCGGCATGCTGTCGCCGGAGCAGGTGCGCGAGCAGGCGGATGCGGTTCGCGCGCGGACCGGCGGAGCGCTCAACCTCAATTTCTTCTGCCACGAAATGCCGGAAGAGCCGGACGACCGCGCCTGGCGGGCGCTGCTCCGGCCTTATTATGACGAATACGGCGCCGCGTCCGGCGCCCCGGCACGGTTGCGCCTGCCGTTCGACGCGGCCGCCTGCGCGGCCGTCGAGGCGGTGCGTCCGGATGTCGTCAGCTTCCATTTCGGCCTGCCGGAGGCGCCTCTCCTGAGGCGGGTGAAGGCGAGCGGCGCGGTCGTCCTCGGCAATGCCACGACGGCCGAAGAGGCGAAATGGCTCGAGCGGCACGGCGCCGACGCGGTGATCGCGCAGGGCCGGGAGGCGGGCGGCCATACCGGCCGCTTCCTCGCCACGGACGCGGAGCCGCTCGGCCTGTTCGCGCTGCTGCCGCAGATCGTCGATGCGGTGCGCCTGCCGGTGATCGCGGCCGGCGGCATCGGCGATGCGCGCGGCATCGCCGCCGCCTTCGCGCTCGGCGCGAGCGCGGTGCAGCTCGGCACGGCCTATCTCCATTGTCCGGAAGCGACGATCTCCGTCGCCCACCGCGCGCTGCTGCGCGACGGCGCGCCGACGGTCGTCACCAACCTGCTCACCGGCGGCCTCGCCCGCGGCTTTGCCGGCCGGCTGGTGCGCGAGCTCGGCCCGGTTCGGCGGGAAGCGCCGCCTTACCCTCTCGCCGCCGTCGCCCTCGCGCCGATCCGTGCCGCCGCCGAAGCCGGAGGCGAATATGGCTTCGGGCCGATGTGGGCCGGCGAGGCCGCCGCGCTCGGCGAGGCGCTGCCGGCGCGGGAGCTGACCCGAAAGCTCGCGGCGGAGGCGCTGGCGCTGCTCGGACGACTGGCGTAAATTCCGCCGATGGAAGTCGTCCGCATCCCCGCCCTCAGCGACAATTATATCTGGCTGGTCCACGAGCCCGAAACGGGCGAAACCACCGTCATCGATCCCGCCGTCGCCGAGCCGGTGCTCGCCGAGGCGGCGCGGCGGGGGTGGCGGATCGGCCAGATCTGGAACACGCATTGGCATCCGGATCACACCGGCGGCAATGCGGCGATCAAGGCGGCGACCGGCGCCGTCGTCACCGCGCCCGCGGCGGAGGCGGCCCGCATCCCGACCACGGACCGCGGTGTGCGCGAAGGCGATCTGGTGACCTTGGGCCCGCTCGAGGCGCGGGTGATCGAGGTGCCCGCCCACACCGCCGGCCACATCGCTTTTCATCTGCCGGAGGAGGGGGCGATCTTCGTCGGCGACACCCTCTTCGCCATGGGCTGCGGCCGCCTGTTCGAGGGCGATGCGGCGCAGATGCACGCCAATCTCCAGCGCCTCGCCGCCCTGCCGCCGGCGACCCAGGTCTATTGCGCGCACGAATATACCTTGTCCAACGGCCGCTTCGCGCTGACCGTCGAGCCCGGCAACCAGGCCTTGCTGCGCCGGATGGCGGCGGTGGAGGCGGCGCGGGCGGCGGGGGAGGCGACGGTGCCGACGACGATCGGCCTGGAGCGCGCCACCAACCCGTTCATGCGGGCGCCCTCGGTCGAAGCCTTTGCCGAACGTCGGCGGGGGAAAGATAGTTTTCCGGGCTAGGGACGAGTCGCCTCGTCGCGCGTTGAGGAGGTGGAGGTGGAGATGAAGCATCTGGCTCTTCTGACATGCATCGGCCTGCTCGGCGCCTGCACGATGGACGATCGGCCGAGCGACAGGGCGGCAAATGACGAGCAGAAGCTCGCCACGATCCTCGCCGGTTACGAGCAGGCCGGGCCGCCGGTCTCCTGCGTCAACAACCGCGATTTGGGCGGCAACCGGTCGGTCGGCGAAACCGCGATCGTCTTCGACGGTCCGACCAATTCGACCCTGTGGGTGAACCGGCCGCCGGCGGGCTGCCCGTCGCTCGATTTCGGGCGCGCCCTGGTGACGCATACGACGACGTCGCAATTGTGCCGTGGCGACATCGCCACCGTCTACGATCCGGTCGCGCGCATGTCCTTCGGCTCCTGCGGCCTCGGCGACTTCACCCCCTACCGCCGGGTGCGGCGTTAGGTCGGTTTCATTCGAATTTAATCGCTTGCGCGCTGTTCCCCGGCGAAGGCCGGGGTCCAGTCTCCCTTTTGGGCCCCGGCCTTCGCCGGGGAACAATCAGAACACAGCACGAAAGGACGCGACCATCGCGCAGGCTCCGAACGGCCCTTTCCATTTCAATACGACAGGCTTCAGAAGGCACAGACGCTAACGCCGGTAGAGCGCGTCCAGCCGCTCGCCATAGACCTGGCGCAGGACGTGGCGGCGGATCTTGATCGAGGGCGTCAGCTGCTCGTTCTCGACGGTGAACGGTTCGTCGGCGAGGATGAAGCGGCGGACCTTCTCGACCACCGAAAGCTCGGCATTGACCCGGTCGACGGCGGCGTTGAGGGCGCGGTGGAAATCGGCATCGTCGCGGAGGGCGGCGAGGCTGCCGGGCTTGCCGTTCGCCTTCGCCCAATCCGCCATCCATTCGGCCTCTGGCACGATCAGGCCGACCAGATAGGGCCGCCGGTCCCCCGACACCATCGCCTGGGCGATCTCCGGCTGCAGCGTCAGCATCCCCTCGACCCGCTGCGGCGCGACATTGTCGCCCTTGTCGAGGACGATCAGATCCTTCTTGCGGTCGGTGATGACGATCCGGCCTTTCGCGTCGAGATGGCCGACGTCGCCGGTATGGAGCCAGCCGCCGACCACGGTCCGCTCGGTCAGGCCAGGATTGCGCCAATAGCCCTTCATCACCAGCTCGCCGCGGACCAGGATCTCGCCGTCGCCGGCGATCCGGACCTCGGTATTCCGGAGCGGCGGGCCGACCGTGTCGAACTTGATGCCCGCCCGCGGCCGGTTGCAGCTGATCACCGGCCCCGCCTCGGTCTGGCCATAGCCCTGGAGGAAGGTGAGGCCCAATGAGTGGAAGAAGATGCCGACCTCCGGGTTGAGCGGCGCCCCGCCCGAGACCATCGCCTTGATCCGGCCGCCGAAGCGGGCGCCGATCTTCGGCCGCAACACCCTGTCGAGCAGGAAGTCCATCGGCCGGTCCCAGACCGGCAGCGTCCCGGCATAATCCTTCGCGCCGATGTCGAGCGCCCGCTTCATCAGATATTGGCCGAGCTTCCCCTGCTTCTCGACCTGCTTGAGGATGCGCTGGCGCAGCACCTCGAACATGCGCGGGACCACGATCATGATCGTCGGCCGCGTCTCCTCGATGTTGGAGGCGAGCTTCTCGATCCCTTCCGCATAATAGATTTGCGCGCCGAGCCCGATCGGGAACATCTGCCCGCCGCTATGCTCATAGGCGTGGCTGGCGGGGAGGAAGGAGAGGAACACCTCGTCATCCCAGCCGAAATCGCTGGCGATGACGTCGATGCAGCCTTCGATATTGTGGAGGATGGCGCCGTGATGCTGCATCACCCCGCGCGGCGCGCCGCCGGTGCCGGACGTGTAGATGATGCAGGCGAGGTCGCTCCGGCCGAAATCCGCGGCGGCCGCGACCGCGTCGACGTCCGGCGTCTCGGCGGCGATCAGCGCCGCCCAGTCATGATGCTGGAGGTTGCTGGTCTGGCCGCCCGGCAGCGTCTCGATCGCAATCACATGCTCGCAGCCCGTGCGCTGGGCGGCCGGGAGCAGGGTGCGCGCCAGCTTGTGGGTCGAGACGATCACCGCCCGGGCGCCGCTGTCGTCGAGGATATGCTGGTGGTCGCGTTCGGTATTTGTCGTGTAGGTCGGCACGGTGACGCAGCCGGCGGCCATGATCGCGAGATCGGCGATGCACCATTCGGGCCGGTTCTCCGATACCAGCATCACCGGATCGCCGCGGCGCAGCCCGATCCGGCGCAGCGCCGAAGCGAGCGCCGCCACCTGCCCCGCCGCCTCGCGCCAGCTGGTCGAGCGCCATTCTTTGTCGGCCTTCGTCCAGAGGAAGGGCGCGTCGCCTTTCTCCGCCGCGCGCGCGAAGAACATGGCGACGAGGTTCGGAAAATGTTCGAACGAACGCATGACTCCTCCCCGCCATCTTTGGGCGCTGCCGTTTCTTAGCCGATTGTCCGGCAAGCGCCATGCCCGCCGGCTCGGCCATGCGGCACAAGTCGCGCGTTCGCGCATTGCGTTGGCAGCAAGCCTGATGAAGAGAATGGCCCCATGAAAGCAATGATTCTGCGGATTTTCGCCATTGTCGGCGCCGCCCTCCTTTGCTCCGCCACGGCTGCCGGCCCCGCCCGCCGGCCCGCCCAGCCAACCATTTTCGTCGTCGCCGCCAACCCGCTTGCCGCCGATGCCGGGATGAGGGTGCTGCGGCGCGGCGGCAGCGCCGCCGACGCCGCGCTTGCCGTTCAGGCGATGCTGTCGCTGGTCGAGCCGCAAAGCTCCGGCGTGGGCGGCGGCGCTTTCATGACCTTTTACGACGGCCGGACGAGCCGGATCACCGTCTATGACGGGCGCGAGACCGCGCCCGCCGGCACCGGCGCCGACATGTTCCTCGACGCGGACGGCAAGCCGCTGCCCTTCGACCAGGCGGTGCTGAGCGGCCGGGCGACGGGCATTCCGGGAGCGTTGAAGCTGCTGAAGCTCGTGCATGACGAGCATGGCCGGCTCGCCTGGTCCACTTTGCTCGGCGATGCGGAGCGGACGGCGCGGGAGGGCTTCGTCGTCAGCCCGCGGCTGGCGCGCTTCATCCACTCCAATTTCGCCGAAAATGCTGCGCCCGACGTCCGCGCTTATTTTGCGGGAGCCGACGGCGCGCTCCTCCAGGCGGGCGATCGCCTCCGCAACCTCGCTTATTCCGAATTCCTGAGGCGCCTTGCCGCCCAAGGGCCCGACGCGCTCTATCGCGGCCCGACCGCGGCGCGGATCGTCGCCCGCACCCACCAAGCGCCGCTCGGCGGCTCGATGACGCTCGCCGACCTCGCCGCCTACCGGCCGGTCAAGCGCGAGGCGATCTGCCGTCCCTATCGCATCTATCGCATCTGCGCGCCGCCGCCGCCCGCCAGCGGCGTCGGCCTGCTCGAGCTGATCGGCATTCTCGAGCGGACCGACATCGGCTCGCGCGGGCCTTCCGATCCGCAGGCCTGGTATCTTTTCGCCGAGGCGAGCCGGCTGATGTACGCCGACCGCGACCGCTATGTCGGCGATCCGGCCTTCGTCCAAGTTCCGGTGGCGGGGCTGCTCGACGCCGCTTACATCGCTTCCCGCGCGAGGCTGATCGGCCCCCGCGCCGGACCTGCGCCCGCTCCCGGTATCCCTGCCGGCGCCGCCCAGGCCGGTCGCGACGCGACGGTCGAGCCGACCGGCACGTCCCATTTCATCATCGGCGACCGCTATGGCAACGTCGTCTCGATGACGACGACGGTCGAATCGATCTTCGGCACCGGACGGATGGTCGACGGCTTCTTCCTCAACAATCAGTTGACCGACTTCGCCTTCGTGCCCCGCGGCCCCGACGGGAGGCTGCTGGCCAACGCCGCGGCGCCCGGCAAGCGGCCGCGCTCGTCGATGACGCCGCTCATCATCACCGGTCGCGACGGCCGTTTCCTCGGGGCGCTCGGCTCGGCGGGCGGCAATTCGATCCTTGCGTTCGTCGGGAAGACGCTCGTCGGCGCGGTCGACTGGAAGCTGCCGATGCAGCAGGCGATCGCTCTTCCAAACCTCGTCGCCCGCGGCAGCGCGCTCCAGGGCGAGGTCGACAAGATGCCTCCTGGCCTCCTTCAGGGGCTGCGGGAGCGCGGGATCGCGCTTCAGCCCGGTGCCGGCGAGGATTCCGGAGTTCAGGGCCTGATCATCCGGGACGGGCGCATCGAAGGGGGCGCGGATCCTCGGCGGGAAGGGGTGGCGCGGATCGAAGCGGCGCCTAGAGCATTGCGCGAAAAGGTGGGTACCATTGAGCAGGTGCCCGGTGTCCCACACCGGGCAGCCATGCCGGGGGCATGGCGGCCTGCTCAATTTTCGCAAAAAGCAATGCGATAACAAAGATTTCTAGGAGCCGATCGCCTCAGCCAATGTCGCGAACCCGTCACGCCGCAACAGCACCTTGATCTCGCGGCAGATTCGCCGCCCTAGCCCCGGCCCCTCGTAGACGAGCGCGGTATAGACCTGGACCAGGCTCGCGCCGGCGCGGATCCGTTCATAGGCATCGGCGCCGGTCGCGATCCCCCCCGCGGCGATCAGCGGCAGCTTGCCGCCGGTGGCCTTGCGGACGTCCCGCAGCCGCGCCAGCGCCAGTGCCTTCAGCGGCACTCCGGAGAGGCCGCCCGTTTCCTCGCGCCAGCGCGAGCGCAAAGGCGGCCGTGATACGGTCGTGTTGGCGACGATCAGTCCATGGATCGCGGCACCGAGAGCAACCTCGGCAATGTCGTCGATCGCCGACTCGTCGAGATCCGGCGCGATCTTCAGGAAGACCGGCGGGCCCGACACACCCCGCGCCTCCATCACGACCGGGAGCAGGGCCGCGAGTGCATCCTTGTCCTGCAGCCCACGCAGTCCCGGCGTATTCGGCGAGGAGACATTGATGGTGAGATAGTCCGCCACCGGCGCCATCGTCCTCACGCCGGCGGCATAGTCGGCGACACGATCGGCGCTGTCCTTGTTGGCGCCGATATTGACGCCGACGATGCCTGTCCTGAGCGACGCCGCAGGCGGCGTCGAAGGGCCGGCTCGACGCCTCTTTTCCAGCCGCGCCTTTGCCGCCTCGAGGCCGTGATTGTTGAACCCCATCCGGTTGATCACCGCGCGGTCTTCCGCCAGCCGGAACAGGCGCGGGCGGGGATTGCCCGGCTGCGGCCGCGGCGTCAGCGTCCCCACCTCGACGAAGCCGAAGCCGAAGCCGAGCATCTGCGCGAACACCTCGGCATCCTTGTCGAAGCCGGCGGCGAGGCCGACCGGATTGGGGAAATCGAGCCCCGCCACCCGCACCGCCAGCATCGGGTCCGGCGCCGCCGGCCGCCCCGCCGGCAGCAGCTTCAGCGCCGCGATCGTCGCCCGATGCGCCCGCTCGGCGTCGAGCGCGAAGGCAAGCGGGCGCAGGAGGGGGTAGAGGGCCATGCGTGGCGCTATGGCATCGGCCGAGGGCGATGGTCAAAGAAGGTGGTTATTCGTATCGTCCCCTTGTCGTTCCCCGGCGAAGGCCGGGGCCCAGATCGGACTCCCCACTGGGCCCCGGCCTTCGCCGGGGAACAGTCTTCCGGGGAACACATGTCCAAATCCGGCTATGTCTACATCCTCGCCAGCCGCCGCAACGGTACGCTCTATATCGGCGTCACGAGTGACCTGCCCAAGCGCATCCACGAGCACAGGACGGGCGCCGTCCCCGGCTTCACCCGCAAATATGGCTGCAAGGCCCTGGTCTGGTACCAGGCCTTCGACGATCTGGAGTCTGCGCGCCATCGCGAGCTGCAGATGAGGGAGTGGCGCCGCGCCTGGAAGCTTCGGCTGATCGAGGAGACGAACCCGGAGTGGCGGGACCTGTACGACGAGCTCTTCTAGATTCAATTGGGGAACAGCCTGCGGAAGGCGCTTGATTTCCGCCGCCGCGGCCGCCACATGGCAATCGGAGTAAATAAGTCCGATTATGCGCCTGACCTCCCTTGCCGATTATGCGGTCGTGATGATGGCCGCCGCCGCCCGCCATCCGGTGGGCGCGCGGCTGAGCGCCGGGCTGCTTGCCGAGGAGACCGGAGTGCCGCTGCCGACCGCGCAGAAATTGATGGGGCGCCTCGCCGGCGCCGGATTGCTCAAGTCGGCACGCGGCACCGGCGGCGGCTTCGCGCTGGCGCGGACGGCGGCGGGGATCAGCCTTGCCGACATCGTCGAGGCGGTGGAGGGGCCGATCGCCATGACCAATTGCGCCGAGGGCTCGATCCACGATTGCGCGCTCGAAGGCAGCTGCCGGGTCAAGTCCCACCTCAACGCCGCCAATGATGCGGTGCGCGGCGCCCTCCAGGGCGTCAGCCTCGCCACCCTCGCCGAGGCCAGGTGACGGCCATGGAAGAGACGAGCATCCGCAACCAGGAGGCCCGGGACGCGGTCGACCGCGCCTCGACCTACGAATGGGGCTTCACCTCCGACATCGAGCAGGATTTCGCGCCCAAGGGCCTCAACGAGGAGACCGTCCGCTTCATCTCCGCGAAGAAAGGCGAGCCCGAATGGATGCTCGAATGGCGGCTCAAGGCCTATCGCGCCTGGCTGGACATGGAGGAGGTGAGCTGGGCCAAGCTCGACATCCCGCCGATCGATTTCCAGGACGCTTATTATTATGCCGAGCCGAAGCAGAAGCCGACGCTCGCCTCGCTGGACGAGCTCGATCCGGAGATCCGCCGCACCTATGAGAAGCTCGGCATCCCGATCGAGGAGCAGAAGGTGCTCGCCGGCGTCGAGGGCGCGCGCAAGGTCGCGGTCGACGCGGTGTTCGACAGCGTCTCCGTCGCCACCACCTTCCGCGAGGAGCTGAAGCGGGCCGGCGTCATCTTCCTCTCCATCTCCGAGGCGGTCCGCGAATATCCGGAGCTGGTGCGCAAATATCTCGGCTCGGTGGTGCCGCAGCGCGACAATTATTTCGCCTGCTTGAACAGCGCGGTCTTCTCCGACGGCACCTTCGTCTACATTCCCGAGGGCGTGCGCTGCCCGATGGAGCTGTCGA
>JAXDOV010000114.1:0-6653 GCA_034668705.1 Sphingomonadales bacterium | reverse complement strand
CGGAGCTGACGGAGCGGACGGCAGCGGTCTTTCGCCAGGCGTTCGCCCAGGCGGCCGTGGCGAAGCCGGACCTTATCACGGCCAGCGAAGATTACGCGCTCTATGGCGAGGCGGGCATGCCGCATTCCCTCTTCTTCGAGATCGGCATTTACGATTCAGGCCGGGTCGAGGCGGCCAGAACCGGCGGGCCGCCGCTGCCCTTCAATCATTCTCCCTATTATGCGCCTGTCCCGGAGCCGAGCATCCGCACCGGTGTGGAGGCAATGTCGCTAGCAGTGCTCAATGTGCTTGGCAGTTGAAGATCAGCGCCGAAGCGGATCGTCGCTTTCGGCCGATAGCAGAGACAGGCGGTTTCGTTCACGGACGCTTTGCGCCACCCTGGCAAGCGCCCGCCAGCCGATGGCGCAGCGAAACGACGACGCTTTCCATGTCACCCGACGAGGGCAGTGCCTGAGGCTGGCCTCGATCGCTGAGGATCCGGCGCGTGTCCGGCCGGAAGCGGCCGTCGCATTGCGGATCCCGCCTGAATTAACGCGAGCACGTTAACCGGTACGCCATCGATGTGTCGTGACGGCACGTCCCATTCCGCGCCGCGTTTCGCGGTTCATGGGGTTGCGTGGCCGGCTTACCGGCGGGGATGCGTAGATCGCCTTCATGCCCGCTTTGCCGTCCCGGCCTTTCGTCGTCGGGCCGATTTCGCTGCCTGGCCGCGCTGCTGGCCTTGCTTGCCGCCGCATGGGAGGTTCCGGCTTCGGCCGCCACCGGCCCGCCGCCCGGTCGATGGGAAAAGCTTCGCGCGCACGAGGTGAGGGTTGCCGGCGTCGCCTATCAATTGTCGCTCGCCAACAGGCGGCTTTGCCGTGGCGCGCTCGCGCCGCAGCTCGGCTTTGTCCTTCACGGCATCGAGCAATATGGTGCGGCCGATCGGCCGGAAGCTGCGCGCCGCTTCGGGCTCGCTTCCTATGTCGGCGTGATGGCGGTGGTGGCGGGCAGCCCGGCGCAACGCTCGGGCCTCGCGGCGGACGATCAGCTGGTCTCGGTGAACGGACGGGCATTGAGCGCGGCGACCGCAAGCGCGGCCCCGACCCGCGCGCAGGTGGAGCGGGCCCAGCACATCTTGGCCGAGGAGATGGGGACGGGTGCGGTAAGGCTTCGTGTCTCCGGGGCAAACGGACTTCGCGACGTCCGTTTCACCGCCGAGGCCGGTTGCGCTTCCAGCGTCGAGCTGGCGACGGGGGAAGAGGTCAATGCCTGGGCCGACGGCCAAAGGGTGGTGGTCAGCGACGGCATGGTCGAGCAGTGCGGCACCGACGGCGATCTCGCTTTGGTGATCGCCCACGAGCTGGCCCACAACCTTCTTCATCACAGCCGGAGACTGGCGGCGGGCGGCTCGGTGCGCCGGCTGCGACTGACGGGATCCGGCTCGGTCGAAATGCGGGAGACGGAAGAGGAAGCCGATCGGCTCGGCGTCCGACTGGCGCGGGCCGCGGCCTACGATTTGAGCGACGCGGTCTCGTTCCTCGACGCCCTGCTCCAGGCCGATGGCGCGGGTCGCGCGGCCACCACCCATCCGGCGCCGGCCCGCCGGCTGGCCTTGTTGCGCGCGGCCATCGCCGCGGCCGGCGTCGGACGCGGCCTCTGAGCCGCGCCGTGCCAGGACCTGCCGCTAGAGATCTTTGTTATCGCATTGCTTTTTGCGAAAAGCCGGTACCCACCTTTTCGCGCAATGCTCTAGCGACCGGCTCTGCCGACGAGCGGCTGGGCCTGCTCGCCCTGCATGGCGAAGACGTCGCCGAGCTTTTTTGTCTCCGGCAATATGTAGACGATTCCGACCGTGCCCTGGAAGGCGGGGATGACGACCTTGTCGTAGAAGGCGGCCGGGACATTGATGCAGCCGTAGGAGATGCGATTGTCGAACGGCGTCGCCGAGCCCAGCCGCTGGCGGCGATGGTCCGTGGGATTGCCGACGATCACCCGGTGCAGGGAAAGCGCGGCGTCATAGTCGATCCAGAGGACGTCCTGCTCCAGATCGTGTCCGAGGGCGGCTTCGAACCGGCCCGCCGGCGTGGTGCGTTCGTCGGGCCCCATCGTCGCCAGCCTGCGTTGGCCGATGCCGGCGACGCTGTCGTCTCCCCGGCCGAGGCCGAGCAGGGCGGCGGCCGCGCCCAGGATCCGGCTCCGCGCGTCGAACAGAAACACCCTGGCGTTGACCTTGTCGACGATCATGAAGGGCAGGGAGCGATTGTCGCCGGACGCGGCAACCCAGTCCGCCACCTTGTGCACGTCCCCGGAGGCAGCCTCGCCGCCGAACGTCGCGCGAAGCGGCTCGGGCTCGATCGGCCTGGCCGGCACCGGGGCGGCGCGCGCGCCTTCAGGCTGCGGCGCGCGCGAATCCCCGATCGACAATCGCGGCGGCGTCGCAGCCGCCTGGGCCGCGGCCGGCTCCGGAACCGCGAGGCCCGCGGCCAGCAAGGCAAGGATCAGGGTCCGGGTCATCGTCCTGCTCCTAGTGGCGCGCCTGTTTCCGCGGATGGACCGGCACGACCGGCGCCGGCTTGCGGGGGAGGAAGGCGTTCGGCCCGGGCGTGCTGCCGGCCCGCTTGATCGGCTGCTCCGCGACCGCAATTGCGGGAAGCGGCTGCGCCGCGGCGATCTGGATGGGCGGCATCCTGACGCCGCCGCCGATCACGGCGAGCGCGAGGCCGGGGACGGCTCCGACCACCACCGGCGGCGTCGAAATCGGAGGCGCGATCACCGATCCCGGGGCCGGCGAAGGCGGAGCCGCGACCGGCGGCGTCACCACGGGCGGCGTCACCACGGGCGGCGTGTCCACGGGCGGTGGCGGTGAAGGCGGAGGCGGCGGCGGCGGCGTGGGCGGCGGCGGTGAAGGAGGCGGCGGCGCGGGAGGCGGCGGCGGCGGCGGTGAAGGCGGCGGCGGAGGCGGAGGAGCCGGGGGCGGAGGCGGAGGCGGCGCCGCGGCAGGCGTTATCGTCCCAGTCGTCCTGAACGTGGCGACGCAGCAGGATCCGGCAAGCGCATATTGGTCCGCATTCTGGCCGGTCAAAGTGTAGCCGGCATAGGTGATGCCGACGCCCGACCCGACCGCCGCATTGTCGAACGTGGCGGTGGCGCCGGGGCCGGCGACCAGCGAGACGCCGATCGGCAGGCCCGAGGCGGCGTTGGTGTTGAAGCCGGTGAGGACGGCGTTGGTCGTGCCGTCGAACGCCCGGTTCCCGTTCGGGAAGAGCAGCATGCGCTGGGTCAGCGAGGCGCCTTCGGTCAGGACGAACTTGGTCGAGAAGTCGGTCGGCGCCGCATAGGAGACCGGATTGTAGTTGATCGTCACCGGCGCCACCGTGACCGTGATCGGCGGCGCGAGCGGGGCGAAGATGATCGTGCCGCCGCCGACGCCGGGACCGGTGCCGTCGGCGCCCGCGATCAAAGTCAGGCCGATCGGCAGGCCGAGGCTCTGGGCCGGAATGGTGGAGCCCCTGGTCAAGGTCACCGCGGCGTCGATGTGGACGTCGTGTCCCGCGCACAAGGCGATATTGCCGTCGGTCGTAGTGATCGCATGGAAGACGCGGATGTCCTGCCCGGCGTTCAGCAAGATGCTGCCGTTGACCGTGGTCAGCGCGCCGTTGACGATCACGTCGCGGCCGCAGCAGGCGACGATATTGCCGTTGGTGGCGCTGATCGGCGCATTGATGACGACGTCGCGGAAGGCGTTCATCGTCAGCGTCGTCGGGACGCCGGAGGCGGTCCAGGCGATCGCGTCGTTGACGATGATGTCGCCATTGCCGCCGCTGGTGTCGCCCGGCGCCGGGATGGTGCTGATCGTGACGCTGTTGGTCACCAGCTGGCCCGAGAGCGTCGCTCCCGAGATGTTGCCGCCGGCCCCGATCGTGAAGTCGGCTGGGTCGATCAGCCAGGTGCCGGTGGTGCCGAACGGCGCGGCGGTGGTGATCCGGACCCCGTCGGCAATATCGACGCGCGCGGCCGAGGTCTCGATGAAGCCGCCGTCGCCGCCGTTGGGTGCGCTGGCGTCGAGAACGCCGTTGACGGTCATCCTGCCGCTGTGCATGTCGCCGAGCAGGGTGATCGTGCCTTTCCTGTCCTGCAGGGTGCGGGCTTCGACGATGCCGTTATTGTTGACCACGGTCCTGAGCAGGGTGCCGGCCGCCTGGGCGGTCATCAGCACCCGCCCGCCGTCGGCGCGCAGCAGGCCGCCATTCTCGACCAGCGCGTTGACCGCGCCTTTGTCGATGGCGACGTTGAGCAGCCCGTCGCCGGCGACGTCGAGCGTGATCGCCTCGCCCGCCGCGAGAGCGACGGTGCCGAGATTGGCCTGGATGGTCCCCTGGTTGCTGACGCTGGCGCCGAGCAGGGCGACATAGCCGCCGTCGGCGTTGATCGTCCCCTGGTTGACCACCGCGCCGCCGCTTCCGGTGAAGACGTAATGGCCGGCCATGAAGTCCGCGTCGGAAATGCCGAGGGTCGAGGCGACGAGGCCGCCGACGTTCACGTTCGCGCCCCGCCCGAACAGGATCCCGTTGGGGTTGATCAGGAAGACCTTGCCGTTGGCCTGGAGGCTGCCGAGGATCGAGGAGGGATCGGGGCCGATCACCCGGTTGAGGGCGACCGAATTGGCATTGGGCTGGATGAAGACAACCCGATTGTCCTTGCCGATCGAGAATGACTGCCAGTTGATCGCCGCCTGCTGGCTCGTCTGGTTGATCGTGACGTTCTGCGCACCGGTGGCGATGCTCGCGCTGCCGGCCGTGACCGTCCCGCCGGTGGGAAGGTTCTGCGCCTGCGCCGCCGAGGCGGCGGCGAGGCCGAGCAGGGCCAGCCCGGCGAAGCGGACGATCGCGGTCGACCGGAACAGGGCGCTCTTGCGGCGCGAAAGGCCTTCGGCACTGTCGCCGGCGGTCAAGGGGTTGAAGCTGGTCATGGTGGCGTCCTTGTTGTCGAGGGCGGCGTGAGCCGGGCTTTGATCGGTCGGCGTCAGAACATCTTGGTGATCTGGAACCAGAAGCGGCCGGGCTTGTCGGGCGCCGAGGTCGCCGGCCTGTGGCCGAGCCTGGCGGCGTAGCTGGTCCTGACGACGAGGCCGTCGGGCCCGGCCCAGGTCAGCCCGGCGCCGATGCCGCTGCGCGCCGCATGGTTCGACCCGGTGAACCATGGATTATGGGCATATCGGACCTCGCCAACATCGGCGAAGCCGATCAGCTGGAGCCGGCCGGGCAGGGCGCCCGTCCATTGGCTCAGCATCAGCCGCGCCTCGAGCGTGGCGATATAGCCCTGATCGCCATAGGCCTCGCCCTCGGGATAGGCGCGAACGCCATAGGCGCCGCCCAGCTCCATCTTCTCCGAGCTGTCGAGATTGTCGAAGGCGAGCTGCCCGCGTGCGGAGGCGTAAAGCGAGAGCGGTCCGCTGAGGGTCTGCAGCCGCGCGGCGCTGAACTGGAGCTTGTTATAATGCCCCTGGCTGCGGGCGGTCAGCGCGTCGGCGGCCCGCTCGGCCGGGGTCTTGATGTCCAGCCTGCCGATCGTCCAGCCGGCGGAGAAGACGTTCCACCCGCCGCCGCCCAGGCCGTCGCGCGAGTCGCCGCTGAGGCCGAGCGTGATCGCGCGGATGCTCTTGTCGGATTCGCTGCCGACGGCGCCGATCCTGTCCTTGAGCTGCCTCGCATCGGCGGCCGCCAGGAGGTTGAGATTGGCGCGGCGCGAACGCACCAGCGGATAGGCGCCGTAGAGGCTGAAGATGTCCGCGGTGCCGTCCGCGTCGAGGATGCTGAATTCGTGGCCCAGGGCATAGCGCAAATGGGTGAAGGCCGCGCCGACGGTGACGCTGCCGACCGGCGCCTGATAGGCGGCGCGGCCGTAGGCAAGGCCGCCGGTCGAGCCCAGCACGCGCAGGCTCGCCTGGTCGCCGATCCCCGCCGGGTTGTTGACATAGAGCGTGCCGCCGAGCCGATAGGTGCCGGTGTAGCGATTGCCGGCATTGTCCGCCTCGATGCTGCCGGTGACGCGCGGACCGGGCGCGATATCGACGATCAAATCGGATGTGCCGATTTCGGCGCCCGGCGCGAGCGTGGACTTGATCCGCACGCCGGGAATGTCGGACAGAAGCAGGAGGCGCCGCTCCAGCGGCCCGACCGTCACCGTATCCCCGCTGCGGAGGCCGCCGAGGATCCGGCTCGCCACCCGGCCCGACAGGTTCGTCCGGTTGCGGATCTCGGTCCTGCCGAAGCGGCCCTCGACCACGGCGATGGTCACGATTCCGTTCGCGATATCCTGGGCCGGCACATAGGCCCAGGCAAGGAAATAGCCGCGGGCATTGTAGAAGGCGGTGATCCGCTCCGCGGCGTCGCGAAGCTGGGACAGGTTGAGGTCGCTGCCCGACGTCACGCCGGACGCCGCCACCAGCTCAGCTTCGGAGAAGGACGTGTTGCCGCTGATCTGCAGCCGGTTGACCCGGATCGCGGCGCCGGCGACCGCGGGTTGCGGCGGCGCCTGGGGCCGCTCGAACCGGATGTCGGGGACGGGCTTGTCGGGGGCCGGGGCCGGCGGGATTTGCTGAAGCTGGCCGCCGGCGCCGGGAGGCGCCTGCTGTGCCAGGGCCGATTGGCTGGTCGCCAACAGCGCGATCG